>VXME01000081.1 GCA_009861545.1 Acidobacteriota bacterium
TTCTGTGTTTTTTTTGCTGGTTGTCTTGTTTTTGGCGGGGCGGGCCGGGGGGGCGCGCCCGGCGGGGGGCGCCCCGCCGGGCGCCGGCCCCCCCCCCCCCCCCGGCCCTCATCCGCGTGGTTGTCAGCGTGCACCGATGCGTCCCATGAACAGCCGCCGGCCCGGTCTTGGCGCGGTCCGTTTCACGTGGGCGTTGACCGCCGTGGCCTTGGCAGGGGTAGCCGTCGGCATGGTGTTGCCCCGGCCTCTCGAGTCCGCTCGCGCATCCCAGCCGCCGACGGCGGCGCAACAGCCCGCGTCGCCACCGACGCCGCTGCCGTTTCCCGGGGCGCAGCCGCCGTCGGCCGACGGGGACGCTCCGTCCGATGACGCCGCGGCGGCCGACGAGGCAGAGACGGAACCGGCTCCCGCGATCGCCGCCCGGACGTTCGATGCCCCGGCCGCGATGATCATCAACTACGTCCAGTCCGGAAGCGGCAGCGGCTTCGAAGCGTTGACCAGACGAATGGTGGAGGCCCTCGCCGCGAGCGAGGACGCGGAGCATCGGGCTCTGGCGGCGGGCTGGACGATGTACCGCGTGTCCGAGCCGCCGGGCCCCAACAACAACGCGGTCTACGTCTGGCTCTTCGATCCGGTCGTGGCGGACGCCAACTACGCCGTGGCACAACTTCTGAACCAGGTGTTCCCGGAAGAAGTGCAGTCGCTCTACGAGACCTACATGCAGTCCTTCGGGATGGGACAGACGTCGCTCGAGCTCGAACCGGTGGAGCTTGTCCAGGATCCGGGCTGACGGGGAGCGGCCGCGGGCGGCAGCGCCGGAGGACGCGGTTCTCGGCGATCGCTGCGGTCAGAACGGCATGCTGAGGCCGGCGTACACCCGCCGTGGGCGGCGGTCTGCCCGTGCCCCTCGCAGCACCAGCAGCCGGTAGTCGATCCGGAGACGAAGCGGTCCGCGCAAAGAGATGTTGACGCCTGCGCCCGCGCCGACCGCCAGATTGGTCTGCGCGTGAGATCCCGTGCGTTCGCGGTACAACCCGCCGCCGACGGCGCCGTAGAGCTCGAGTCGGCGCTGGCGGTCCAGGGGCGCGCTCAAGACCAGGTTGAACAGACCCGTCTGCCGCGCCGGGTCCGAGTCGGACCCGGCGGCGGGCATTCCGGCGTACTCGAATTCCAGACCGACCGGCCGCAGAGAGACTCCGAGGGCGGCTCCCCGCGTCCCGCGGTCCGGTGTCGCCCGCCCGGCGAAGACCGTGAGATCGGCGGATGCCGGGCCGGCGCCGGTGCCGAGGAGCAGAAGCAGTGCGAAGGACAGCCGGCGGCCGGCGCGGCGGACGTGCATGTCCTTCCCATTATCGACGGTTGGAAGGTCCGGGGTCAGCGCGGCGGCTCCGCGGGTCGGCGCAATCGCCCATGATAGAGTCTCGACGGCCAATGGACTTTCGTCCCACGGAAGCGGAGCAGGTGACGCGCCGGGCGGTGCGCGAGTTCGCGGAGCGGGAGATTGCGCCGCACGTGATGGAATGGGACGAGGCGCAGGCGTTTCCCGTCGAGCTTCTGGCGCAGCTTGCCGAGCTGGGGTTGCTGGGCATCCAGTTCCCGGCCCGTTACGGAGGCGCCGGGCTCTCGGCGGTCGAGTACTGCATCTGCATCGAGGAGCTCGCGCGCGTCGATCCGACGATCGCCCTGACGGTCGCGGCGCACAACGGGCTGGCCGCCGCGCACGTCGCGATGTTCGGATCCGAAGCGCAGAAGGAGCGCTGGCTGACGCCGCTGGTCCGCGGCGAGTACCTGGGAGCCTGGGCGCTGACGGAGCCGGACGCGGGCAGTGACGCGGGCAGCCTGCGCGCGCGCGCCCGGCGCGACGGCGGCGACTGGGTCCTGGACGGCACGAAGACGTTCACGACCCATGCGGGCCTTGCCGGGCTGACCGTGGTCATGGCGGTCACCGACCCGAACGCACGCCGGCACGGCATCTCGGCCTTCGTCGTCGAGCGCGGGACGCCCGGCCTGTCGGCAGGCCGCAAGGAGAGCAAGCTCGGCATGCGCGCGAGCACCACCGCAGACACGCGCCTGGACGGCTGTCGGGTGCCGCGCGATCACCTGCTGGGCCGCGAGGGCCGCGGATTCGCCGACGCCATGGCGGTGCTCGACGCAGGCCGCATCGGCATCGCCGCCCTCGCCGTCGGACTGGCCCAGGGCGCCTTCGACGCCGCCCGCCGCCACGCCGCGGAGCGGACGCAGTTCGGCCGGCCGATCGGGAGCTTCCAGGCCATTCAATGGAAGCTGGCCGACATGGCCGTCGGGATCGATGCGGCCAGGCTCCTGACCTACCGCGCGGCTTTCCTCAAGGACCAGGGTCGGCCGACGACGCGCGAGTCGTCGATGGCCAAGCTCTACGCCAGCGAGGTTGCGGTCCGTGCAGCCGGCGAATGCGTCCAGATTCACGGCGGGTACGGCTTCGTGAAGGACTATCCGGCCGAGAAGCTCTACCGGGACGTGAAGCTGCTGACCATCGGCGAGGGCACGAGCGAGATCCAGCGGCTGGTGATCGCGAGGCAGTATCTGGGCTGATGCCGCTCGCAGGACGCCGACCTGATGGATCTCGCGGAACGCGTGCTGGCCGGAGATGCTCGCGCGATCGCGCGCGCGATATCCGTGGTGGAGCGGGAGGATGCCGGGTCGGCCGCGCTGGTCGGCCGGTTGTTCGGGCGGACGGGGCGCGCTCTGGCCGTGGGCCTCACCGGGGCGCCGGGCGTCGGCAAGAGCACGCTGGTCGACCGCCTGACCGCCGCCTTGCGTCGGGAGCGCCTGCGGGTCGGGATACTGGCCGTGGATCCGACCAGTCCGTTCAGCGGCGGGGCCATTCTCGGCGACCGCATCCGGATGCAGGGACACGCGGCGGACGGCGGTGTCTTCGTGCGCAGCATGGCGACCCGCGGGCAGCTCGGCGGCCTGGCGCGAGCGACCGACGATGCGCGGATCGTCCTGGACGCGGCGGGGATCGACGTCGTGCTGATCGAAACGGTCGGGGTCGGCCAAGGCGAGATCGACGTCAGCCGGATCGCCGACGTGTCGGTGGTGGTCCTCGCTCCCGGGGGCGGTGACGACGTGCAGGCGATCAAGGCCGGCATCATGGAGATCGCCGACGTGTTCGTGGTCAACAAGGCGGACCGCGACGGCGCCGATCGCGCGGTCGCGGAGATCGAGGGGATGCTCTCGCTGCGCGAACCCGGGACGAATCGGTGGCGGCCGCCGGTGGTCAAGACCTGCGCGGCGACCGGAGAAGGCGTCGATGACGCCATCGGCGCCGTGCGCCGCTTCGCCGATCGGGGGCTCGCCGCCGGAGACCGTGCGCGGCGCCGTGCGCGCGCGAGGCTGGAGGCGATCCTGGTCGGCCGGATCGTGGCGCGCATCGGGGCGGAGCGGGACCTCGACGACGCCATCGACGCCATCGCGGCCCGCGAGATCGATCCGTATGCGGCGGCGGGCGATCTGGTGCGGCGTTTCGTCCAGGAGGAACCGGATTCATGAAGGCGGTACTGGACCACATCGGAATCGCGGTGGACGACCTCGACGCGGCGCTCGCCTTCTATTCGGACGCCCTCGGCCTGGAGGTCGACGCGACGGAGGACGTCCCGTCGCAGGGAGTGCGCGCGCATTTCGTGCGCGTCGGATCGGCCGCGCTGGAGCTGCTCGAGGCGACGACGGACGAGTCGCCCATCCGGCGCTTCGTGACGCGCCGCGGCGCCGGGATACACCACATCACATTGCGGGTCGACGACATCGCGGCGGCCCTGGCGCGGCTGAAGGCCCGCGGGGTCAGGTTGATCGACGAGACGCCGCGCGACGGAGCCGAAGGCGCGCTGGTCGCCTTCGTGCATCCTTCCGGCGCGCACGGGGTCCTCGTCGAGCTCAAGCAGGAGAGGGGCGCGCAGGCTGCGCATCATGCACGCTGACGAACGGATACGCATCGGCATCATCGGCGGGAGCGGGCTGTACGACATGGCCGGGCTCACGGACCGCGAGGAACGCGAGATCGAGACGCCGTTCGGGGCGCCCTCCGCCCCCTACGTGGTGGGCGTCCTCGCGGGGCGGCGCGTCGCGTTCCTCGCGCGTCACGGCGCGGGGCATCGCATCCTCCCGTCGGAACTCAACTTCCGGGCGAACGTCTTCGGCATGAAGAAGCTCGGCGTCGAGTGGCTCGTGTCCGCGAGCGCCGTCGGGAGCCTGCAGGAGCGCTACCGGCCGCAGGACATCGTCGTTCCCGACCAGTTCCTGGACCGTACGCGCGGGCGCATCGGCACCTTCTTCGGGCGGGGCATAGCCGCGCACGTCTCGCTAGCGCACCCGGTCTGCGCGGCGCTGAGCCGCGTGGCCGGGGGGGGGGGGGGGGGGGGGGGGGGGGGCGCGGGGGGGGGGGGGGGGGGGGGG
>VXME01000082.1 GCA_009861545.1 Acidobacteriota bacterium
GCGTCGGCGGGCCCCCCCCGCCCGACCCCCCGCGCCCCCGGGGCGCCGGGCCCGGGCGGGCCGGGGCGGCGGGCCGGGGCCCCCCCCCGCCCGCGCGGGACGGGGGGGCGGCGTCGTCCGGGACCGCCCGTACGCGCGGGGACGGCAACCCGTGCAGGTCGGCGGGGGCGGCCGCGGCCGGCGGCCGGCGGTGATCGATACCCACGGGCGCGCCGTGCCGCGGGCCCGCGGCGGGAGGCGCCCCGGTCCGGGTCCGGACTATCGCGGCCGCTACAGCCCCCGGCCGCGGCCCGGCTACCGCTACGGCTATCACTATCGCGGCGGGTACGGCTACTACCGACCGTGGTATGGGCCGCGCTGGCACCGCCACGTCGGGTTCGCCCGCTACGGCCGCCCGCGGGTCTACGGCACCTACTTCTACTTCCCCGGCTTCTCCTTCGGCGCCGGGTTCGGCTACGCGCCGCACGTCCACGTCGGCGCCGGCATTCCGTACTCCGGCTATGGCTACCCCTACGGCTGGTACGACCCTTACGTCCGCTACGGCTACGCGCACGTCGCGGACGCGTATACGGGATTCCTCCGCCTGAAGGTCCGCCCGCGCGCCGCGGAGGTCTACGTCGACGGGTACTTCGTCGGAATCGTGAACGAGTTCGACGGCATGTTCCAGCGATTGCGGATCGAGGAGGGAGCGCACACGGTCGAGGTGCGGCATCCCGGCTACGAGCCGCTCACGCTGGACGTGCTCATCGTGCCGGGCGAGAAGGTCACGTTCGAGGGAGACCTGATCCCGCTCCCCTAGGAGGGTCGGAATCCGGGGCGGCGGCCGCGCCGGTCACGGCTGCCGCCCGCGCTCCGCACCGCAGCTCCAGCACACCGTGAACTGCTCTTCGATCGACTCGCCGCACGACCGGCAACGCCAGACCGCCCCGCCCTCCGCCTCCGCCGGCGCCTGCCTTCCCGCGGCGTAGTCGTCGGCAATCTCGACAGCGCGGGCGTAGCGTCCCCCGTCGTCGTCGTCGAGCACCCACACGGACGTACGCATCTCGACGAAGGAGAGAGTGCCGCCCTGCAGCGGCACCATGTCGTCGCCCCGGACGACGGCCTCGATCCCCTCGACCTCGAGCAGGCCGCGGAGGACGTGCGCATCGCCCGGACCGTCCGCCTCGTAGATCTTCTTCAGATCGGCCATTTCCCTTCATACCATGGACCGTGGACCGCGCGCGCTACGTATACTCGACGTGATGGATACCGACCGGCGCGAGGACGACTTCTTCGAGGTCTACACGAAGGACCTGACTGGCGAGGACGTCCAGCGCCTCTTCACGCGCGACGCCCGCGACGCGTACCGGTTCTTCACCCGCCACATCGACGAAGGGGCGTTCGCCGGGCTGCCGCCGCTGCAGCGGTTCACCCTGCGCGCGCGCCTCGTGTTCCTCGCCTTCACGCTGAAGCTGTCGCCGGCCCGCCGGGCGCTGTTCGGGATCGCGCTCGTGGCGACCGTCGTGGGCCTGATCGAGCTCTTCGAGGGCATCGGCCTGGTCCGTGTGCCCGTCGTTCCGTTCCTCGTCAGCGTCCCGCTCCCCAGTCTGGTCTGGTCCGACGGCACCGGCTGGCTGGCGATCGGCTTCGTGCTGGTCAACCTGCTGGTGCTGCTCGAGGTGGCGGATCGCCTGAGCCTGAAGAACGACCTGGAGGTGGCCCGCGAGATCCAGCTCGCGATGCTGCCGCAGAAGATCCACGCCATCCGGGGCCTCGAAGCCGCCGGCCGCACCCGGCCCGCGAACACCGTGGGCGGGGACTGCTACGACATCCTGCGGCTGCCGGAGGGCCGGCTGCTGCTGATGCTGGGCGACGTCTCCGGCAAGGGCAGCCCCGCCGCGCTCCTGATGGCCCTCGCCATCGCGATGTTGCGGACGCTGGCCGCGGAGAACCTGACGCTGGTCGGCCTGATGGAGCGGCTCAACCGGCTGGTCTACGAGCAGACCCCCGGGTCGCGGTTCATCACGATGTTCGTCGCCGCCATCGACCCCGCCACCTGGACGCTCACCTACATCAACGCGGGGCAGACGCCGCCGCTGCTCCGCCGGCAGGCCGGCGAGATCGAGGCGCTCGCGACCGGCGGCATCGCCCTCGGGATGTTCGACCGCGCCACCTACGAGGCGGCCGAGCTGACCCTCGATCCCGGGGATCTACTGGTCGCCTACAGCGACGGCGTCACGGAAGCGGAGAGCCCGGCGGGCGTGCCGTTCGACGAGATCGGACTCCGGCATCTGATCGAGACGCATCACGCCGACGGTCTCGACGACCTCGGCGAGGCGATCGTGGCGGCGGTGGTGGCGCATGCGGACAGCGCCCGGCTGGCGGACGACCTGACCGTGCTCGCGGCGCGGCGCCTGCCGCCGGTCCCTCCCGGTGTCTGACTGCGCTTCATCCGACGGCGCCAGAACGTTCCCGCCCGGACTTCCCGGTAGGAGCCACCGGAGCCGCACCGCGCCGGTCGATCCCGGATAGAATAGGCCGCACAAGGGAGTTGCCATGCCAGTTACACGCCGCCGCTTTCTCACCGATTCCACCGCGGCCGCGGCCGGCGCCGGCGCCGCCTCGCTGCTGCCCACCACCGTCCGCGCCCGCGCGCAGGGCGTCTCGCCGAGCGACAGGATCGTCGTCGGCGTCATCGGCTGCAACGGGATGGGCTTCTCGAACCTGCGCTCGCTGCTGCGGATGGACGAGGTGGAGTGCGGGGCGCTGTGCGACGTCGACGCCGGCGTGCTCGAACGGCGCAAGCGCGACGTGGAGGAAATGACGTCGGTCACGCCGAAGGTGTACGGCGACTACCGCGCGCTGCTCGAGAACCCCGACCTCGACGCGGTGGTCATCGGCACGCCGGACCACTGGCACTGCCTGCAGATGGTCGAGGCGTGCGAGGCGGGCAAGGACGTCTACTGCGAGAAGCCGCTCGCCAACTCCGTCGAGGAGAGCCGCCTGATGGTGGCGGCGGCGAAGCGCTACGACCGCATCGTGCAGATCGGCCAGTGGCAGCGGAGCGGCCCGCACTGGGCCGAGGCGATCGACTTCGTCCACTCCGGCAAGCTGGGACGCATCCGGACCGTGCGCGCGTGGGCGTACATGAACTGGCTGCCGCCGGTGCCCAACCTCCCCGACGAGCCGGCGCCGGACGGCGTCGACTACGACATGTGGCTCGGCCCGGCCCCCAAGCGGCCGTTCAACCGCAACCGCTTCCACTTCAACTTCCGCTGGTACTGGGACTACGCGGGCGGACTGATGACCGACTGGGGCGTGCACATCATCGACATCGTCCTGTGGGGCATGCAGGCGACCGCGCCGAACTCGATCGCGGCCAGCGGCGGCAAGCTCGCCTATCCCGACGACGCCCAGGAGACGCCGGACACGCTGACCGCGCTCTACGAGTTCGACGACTTCCTGATGGTGTGGGAGCAGGCGACGATGATCGAGCTCGGGCCGTTCCAGCGCTCGCACGGCGTGGCGTTCGTCGGCAACAACGGTACCCTGGTGGTAGACCGGCAGGGCTGGGAGATCTTCCCCGAAGAGAAGCTGGAGAACCGGCGTCCGGTCGCCTGGCGGATGGAGACCCGCCCGCCGGTCGCCGCCGCCGCCGGGCAGCGCGGGCTGGACCAGCACACCGCCAACTTCATCGACTGCATGAAGACGCGCCGCCAGCCGGTGTGCAACGCGGAAGTGGGCAGCCTCGCCGCCGTCAACGCCCATCTCGGCAACATCGCGTTCCGCACCGGGGCCAAGGTGCACTGGAACGGCGTCGACATGACCTTCAAGGACAACGACGCGGCCAACGCCCTCGTCAAGGCGCGGTACGACGGACCGTGGAAGCTGCCGCGCGTATAGCGCGCCCGGGCTGTGGAAGAGGACGGCCGTAGAAGAGAATCGCCCGAGATCGAACGGAGATGCACGCCATGACCCGATCCGCCCTGCCGCTCGCGCTGCTGTTCGTGATTCCCGCGCTGCTCGCCGCCGCGGCCCAGGAGCGCGACGAGTTGCCGCCCCCCGAGAAGACCGAGGTCTGGGAGCCGGAGCCGGCCGTCGTTCATCCGGGCGGCCACGCCAAGGCGCCGTCCGACGCCGTCGTGCTGTTCGACGGCGCGGACCTCTCGAAGTGGACCGGTCGCAACGGTGCGGCCGAATGGACGGTGGCGGACGGGGCGATGACCGTGAAGCCGGGCACCGGTTCCATCTCCACGCGCGACAGCTTCGGCGACGTGCAGCTCCATGTCGAGTGGCGCACCCCGACCGAGATCGTCGGCGAGAGCCAGGGCCGCGGCAACAGCGGCGTCTTCCTGATGGAGCGCTACGAGGTACAGGTGCTCGACTCGTACGAGAACCGCAGCTACTCGAACGGGCAGGCGGCCAGCATCTACAAGCAGCACATCCCGCTCGTGAACGCCTCGCGGGCGCCCGGCGAATGGCAGACCTACGACATCGTCTTCATGGCGCCGCGCTTCCGGAGCGACGGCAGCCTGGAGCGCCCGGCGACGATGACGGTGCTGCACAACGGCGTCCTGGTCCAGAACCACGTGGAGATAGCGGGACCGACCGTCTTCCGCGGGTCGCCGCGCTACGAGGCGCACGCCCCGAAGGCGCCGATCCAGCTTCAGGATCACCGCAACTTCGTCAGCTATCGCAACATCTGGGTCCGGGAGCTCTAGCGGTTCCCGAATCCGGTCGCTCGGATCACCGCAAACCGTCACAACCACCATCACCCGAGGAGATTGCCATGCGTTCTCGTACTCTGTTCGCAGCCCTGATCGCGTCCGCTCTGATCGTCGGTGCGGCTCCCGCCGCCGAGGCCGTCGAGGAACGGCCCATTCTCACCGCCGCCGCCACGCGGACGATGATCGACGCCTGCATCGCCAGGGCCGAAGCCGAGGGCTGGCTGATGCACATCGCCGTCACCGACAACCACGGCAACCTGAAGGCCTACCACCGGATGGACGACGCGCAGTTCCTGTCGCAGGACATCGCGATCGGCAAGGCGCGCAGCTCCGCCGTCAGCCCGCGTTCGACGCTGCAGTGGGGCGAGATGGCGTTCAGCGGGGGCGCCCCCGGCGCCGCGGCCTTCGTGCCGGGCATCATCTACTTCGAGGGCGGCCTGCCGATCATGACGGCCGGCGGCTACCACGTCGGCGGCATCGGCGTCAGCGGCGACACCGGCGCCAACGACGCCATCTGCGCGCAGGCGGGGATCGACGCGGCGGCGGACGAACTGCAGTAGCCGTTTGCCTTGGGGGCTCGGCCGCACGCACCGGCCGGGCCCCACGTCGCCCTCCTCCACACCCGTCCGGGCGAACCATCTTCCCCGGACAGGGTCTACACCTCGAGGGAGTTGCCACGCGGGCCACGAGACCACACCGTGCGGGCGGCCCCGCGGTTCTGTCGCGGCGCGACTTCCTGGTCCGCTGCGCCGGAGCGGGGCTCGGCGTCTACCCCCCGGCCGATCCCCCGGGACGGGCGCCCGCGAAAGCGAGCACAGCGGCTCCCCAGCGGGTTCCGGACGACGCGGTCGACGAGACCTTCCCGTGGGGGCGTCTGCGCGACCTGCTCCACATGCGCTTCCGCGATCCGCGGCGGCACTTCGTCTTCGAGTACTACCCCTGGTACGCCAACGATCCGTTCTTCCACTGGCAGCAGTGGGACCGCAATCCGCCGGCCGACCTCGCCGCCAACACCGTCCCCCGCCTGGGGGCTTACGATTCACGGTCGACGGCCGTGCTGGAGCAGCACGCACGCTGGATCGCTGAGTCCGGGGCCGGCGCGATCGACATGAGCTGGTGGGGCCGCGAGAGCTTCACCGACCGCGCCGTCCACCGCGTGATGGACGTGATGGCGGCGCACGACATCCACGTGATGTTCCACCTCGAGCCCTACGGCCTCGACCGCGTCGAACGGTTTCCCGCGGACGTGCTGTACCTGCTGGAGGAGTTCGGCGAGCGGCGCCGCTGGGACTGCTGGTACTTCAACGAGCGGGACGCCGGCCGGCAGACGCCGGTCTTCAAGACGTTCAACACGCTGCTGCCCGAAAGGATTCGGGACTGCCACGGGAACCTGCGCAACGTACCCGAGTACGTGCCCGACGCGCAGTGGCGGCGCGCGACCGACCGGCTGCGCGCCACCCTGGCGCGCGAGTTTCCGGACCTGGTCCTGCTGGCGGACAGCGTGGACGCGCAACGCGTCCGGAACGCCGGCTTCGACGGGGTCGCCCCCTACGGCCCGCTGGCGGACCGCTCGACCTGGCTCGGGACGGCGCTGGCGGCGAGCCGGCTGGGGCTGGCCTGCGCGTTCAACGTCAATCCCGGCCTCGACGAGATCGAACGCCGGACGGTGCCGCCGGACTCGTGTTACACCCCGCGGCCATTCCTGCCGCCAACCCGGCCCTTCGACTGGTCGGAGCCGCTGGAACGCGAGCGCGCAGCCGGGCTGGCCGAGCGTCAGATCGACGCGACGCTGCAATGGGCACTGCTGCTGCAGACCGATCCCTGGCTCGCGCCCGGTCTCGACTTCTTCCTGCTCTTCATCTGTTCCTTCAACGAGTGGCACGAGGGCCACCAGTTCGAGCCGATGAAGGACGCCGGCGAGCTGACGGCGGCCGAGCGGGCACACGCCTACCACAATCCGCGCGACGGCGCGTACCGCCTGCGCCGCCTCACGGATGCCCTCGGACGGCTCGTCTGACCCGCCGGCGCGACGGCGCTCGCCCCGAGGCGCCCCGGAGCCGAACCCCGGGCGCGATTGCTACGGCGCCGGCGGCACCTCGATGTGCAGCTCGGCGCCGTACATCGCGGTGCGATCCTGGTCGGTCGCGGCCCACCGGAGCAGCGTGGCGACGTCGGGCTCGACCATGCCGTCGAAGGCCGTGACGCCGTTGACGACCACCGTAATCGGCTGGGTGAAGTCGAACTGCTCCGGGGAGATTAGGAGCGTGAACCGCCGGACCCCCCGCGTGTAGGCCGTCACGGTGTTGCGCTGCTGATCCAGCTCCACCCGTCCCGGCGCGAGCGTGTGCGGAAACGCCTGGCGGCCGCGCGGCGCGGCTTCCGCGGGATAGTCGAGCATCACGTCGATCCGCTCGCCGCCGCGTTGCACCACCATCGGAATCCGCTGGCCCGGCGCGAACCCGATCAGCGCCTGCCGCAGATCCTCGACGGTCGGGCCCGCCGTACCGGCGACCTCCACGATGGTGTCTTCGTTCACCATCCCGGCGGCCGAGGCCATGGAATCCGGACCGACCTCCAGGACCCGCAGTCCCGAGCCGTCCACCATCTGGCCGATCATGTTGATCCCGAGCGGCAGGCCCGACGTCTGGTCGAGGACGGTGTTGTGCGCATCGAGATCCGGCTCGCCCTCGACCGCCCCCAGCTGGGTGATGACGAGCCAGTGCGCACGGTTGTAGCGGTCGGTCCGCTCGGTCTCCCAGGACAGGCGGGAAGGTAGCGGCCGACGCGCCTGCTCGCGCATGAACGCGTCCATGGCCGGCTTCTCGTCGTCCCACCAGCTCACGTCGTGGCCCGCCTCCGGCTGCGGCCGGAAGTCCACGAACACGCCAGCCTGCTGGAACAGCCGCATGAAGGGAACCACCGACGCGACCGGATACAGCGGATCGCGGCCGCCGTTGACGACGAACAGCGGCTTGTTGCGCAGGTTGGTGACATGCATCTCGCCGTCGACGTCCGAGGCCGGGTTGGCGAGCACGACCGGATGGCCGTTCAACGTCAGGAACGTGGCCCACGGCGTGGTCGCCTTCATCGCGTGGTAGAAGGCGCCGGTCGCCCCGTCGGAGATCCCGATCAGGTGGACGCGGTTCTCGTCGACGTTGTAGACGCGCTTCAGGTCGTCGAGAAGGCCGGCGAGGTTCTCGATCTGGCTGTCCTGCCACCAGAGCGACTCGTCCCAGGAGGCGGGCGCCACGACGATGGCGTCGTCGCGCGCGAGGCGTTCCTCGCGGCGCCACCAGGTCCCGTCCTCCCGCTTCGGCCGCGACACGCCGCCGTGCAGGTAGACGATGACCGGATACCGCGCCGCCGGATCGTAGCCCTCCGGTACGCGCAGAACGTAGCCGTGCTCGACGCCGTCGCGGTTCTCGCGGGCGAGGAGCCGCCGCCCCGTCGGGACGTCGCGGGCATAGGCGCGACCGGCGCGCAGACGCCCCCAGATCGCCTCGATGCCCGGATCGGTCGCCAGGACGGCCGCCGTGGCGGCCGCGATCTCGTCGTCGGTCGACGCGGCCCAGAAAGCGGCCACCGCCGCGTCGAGCGCACCGTCGCCCGACTGGCCGGCGAACGCCGGCCCTGCCCCGCACGCGGCCACAACCGCCGCCAGCCCGAGCACCGTCGGGGGGGCACGACACCCCAGGCCCACCAACCCCCCCCGAGACCACGCCCGGCGCCGGCCGGGAGAAAACTAGCAGCGACGCCCGGGGGTGGGCCGGG
>VXME01000083.1 GCA_009861545.1 Acidobacteriota bacterium
CCCCCCCCCCCCCCCCCCCCCCCCCCCCCCCCCCCCCCCCCCCCCCCCCACCGGAGGGGTCCGGGCCACGATACCGGGCCCCTCTCCCCTGGGGACCAGACCCGAACTGGCTGCCGCCTACTCCGTCCCGCGCCAGACCGGTTCACAGCGGCTGACCGCTTCTCGACCGCCCATATCAGAACGATGAGCGATCTCCGAATCAGTCGCGTGACAATCCGCAACTTCCGTTGCGTACAGGACATCCAAGTCGACCTGGAACCGGGGACCACCTATCTCGTCGGTGAGAACAACGTCGGCAAGACGTCGATCCTGCTCGCGCTCTGGTCGGCACTCGGAAGACGGCGGCCGCTGGATGACGACCTCCGTCAGTCAGTCGATACACCCGCACCGGCGGAAGCGTCGGTCGACGTCCTGCTCGTGCCCGCGGAAGGTCAGCAGTTCTCCAACGAAATCCGGCAGCGCCTCCTGCACGTGCAGCGCGTTCCCTCCACGCGGCAGGAAGCGGTCGGTATTCGCACGTCATTCCAACCCAGTCGCGAGAGCAGCGTGCTGTCAACCCGACGGTCATTTCTTCAGCCAAACGGTGACGGCGAATGGACCCCCGCCGCCGCCCCACGCCTTCCTCCCGAACTGATGAGGCGAGTCGAAGCTCACTTCCTGGATGCATCCCGGGACCTGGTCGAGGAACTGGGAAACCGCACGAGCACCTGGGGCAGAGTTCTCGCCGATCTCCAGATCGAGCAGCACCCCGAAGAAGGCGACGGCCGTGAAGCTCTCGAGGTTGCGCTCGCTGACTTGGCCCATCGCATCCGGGACTCCAGTCCGGTCCTGTGCACGCTCCAAGACGACCTCGCCGGAATCACCGACGCCCAGGCCGGCGTCGGACGGGTCGAGGTACAACCCCTGCCTCCGCGCCTCGAAGAACTGGCCAGAACGGCGGAGGTGGTGCTTCATCAACCGGAACAGCCGGTTCTGCCGCTCCGACAGCACGGGCTCGGCAGCCGGAGTCTCGCCACGATGCTCGTCTTCCACACCCTGGCAAGGCTCCGACTCGGCGCCGACAGCGGTTTCCAGCCACACCTGCTCACGTTGCTCGAGGAACCCGAGGCGCACCTGCATCCCCAAGCCATCTTCGCGTTGCGAAGCCTCCTGGACCGGCTACCCGGACAACGCATCGTATCGACGCATTCCTCGCAACTCGTAGCGGACGCTGACCCACGGTCCGTTAGGGTCCTGCGGCGCTCGGGAGCCTCCACACGGGTTCTACTACTCTCTCCCGAGACCGCGAAACAGACGCACCAGTTTCGCCGCTACGTCGAGCGTCCTTTCGGTGAAATCATGTTCGCCAGAGCCATCGTGCTCTGTGACGGCAGCACCGAAAGGGGAGTACTTCCGATCCTGCTACACCGCCATTTCGGGAGCAATCCCGCGGGGTTCGGCATTTCCTTCGTCGATTGTGAATCGATGAACGACGCCCGGACGCAGAAAATACTGCGCGCCGCCCACGACTTGGCGCTGCCGTGGCTAGTCTTTGCCGACAACGATCGCGAGGGCCGCGACGCTCTGCGTCGAATCACGCATCCCGCGACGGGCCGGCAGCTCACCACGGATTCCGACGAAGTCGTCATGAGCGGCCAACAGCAGGTGGAGCGACTTCTGGTCGACGCCGGATATACCACCGAGATAGAGCAGGTCGCGCAGGACAACGGCATGCAGATGCCCGCTGGCGACAATCCACATCTGGATTTCCTGAGGAAGAACAAACCCTGGGCCGCCGAACAGGTCGCCGTTCAGGCGATGGAGGCCGACAAGCCGCTTCCGGAGCCCGTCCTAGCCCTGGCCCGGAAACTGCACGCCGTCCTCGGCATCACCCAAACCGAGCCGGTGGAGAAACCGTGAGTCCGCGTGTACCCCGCTCCCTCACGCCCGATCAGGAGCGCGCCATTTCGGCGACACGTCGCGAGGTGCTCGTAGTGGCGCCAGCCGGCAGCGGCAAGACCGAAGTCCTGATCCAGCGCGTGATTCGGACTCTCAAGCACAGCGCCGGCGAAGCGTTTCGGCTGCTCGTAGTGACGTTCACGGTCAAGGCGGCGGAAGAACTGAAGCAACGTGCTCGTGCAGCCGTCGCCGACGAGCTGTGGCGGGTGGACGCCGACACGATTCACGGTTTCGCGCTCGATTGGCTGAAGCGGTATGGAAGGGAGATCGGTATCGGGCCCGACGTGGTAGTGCTGAGCGACGACATCGATCGCGTGGCGGTCCTCGCGGAGTATCTCCGGTCCATCGGACTGGGCGACGACCTCGGCAGTGACGACGGATCCGGCCTGAGAAGGGTGATTGAGGCCATCGACACTCATCGAACTGGACACAATGGACAGCATCGTGCGTGCACCAGCGACTACACCCACCTCGGAGTTTCGATGCAGGAGCTTGCAGATGCCTACAGCGCCGGCCTGCAGGCCCGGGGGGCGGTCGATTTCCCGGGGATGCTGTCGAGCCTGATGGAACTGCTGGACGAGGATCCCTGGGTACTCGAGCATTTCCGCACGCTGTACCGCTGCATCCTGGTCGATGAGGGCCAGGATCTCACGCTGGTCCAATCGGCTCTCCTGCGACGGCTCGCGGGCGAGGGCATCGACCTGTTCGTCGTGGCCGACGACAGGCAGTCGATACGAGGATACGCCGGCGGTGCATTTACTCACGCGCAGGCGCTCGTGCCGTCGGCGGCCCCGGATCCATTGCACCTGCGCCACAACTTTCGCTGCGCACAGGTGATCCAGCGGGCGGCCGAGGCGATCCTGAGACCGGTCGGAGATACTCGCCACGTCGCGCTGCCGGAGAACACGCCGCCCGGTCGAGTCCGCTTCGTTCCCCTGAAGTCTCCCGAAGCGGAGGCATACTGGATAGCGGAGTGGACCAGCGGGCTGCTCAAGACAGGGCTCGATCCCGAGGTCATCGCCGACGGCGAGGATCCATCGGTCGTGCCCGAAGACGTCGCAATCGCCCTCAGAACGCGCTGGATCCTCGCCCCGATCGTCGACGCCCTGGCTGAGCGCGGCATCCGGTGCGTGGTGCAGACGGATACCTCGGTATTCCTTCCGGAACCCGAAGCGAGACTGTTCGTGGATTGCCTCGCGTTCGGGGTAAACGCGAATAATGCGCCAGCGGCTCGCAGGAGCATCGAGGAACTGCGTGACTGGACCGGCGACGACCTGTCAGGAGATCCGTTGCAGGCTCTCCGGAGCGTCCGGAATGCCTCTCTGGAATCCGTAGCTGAACTCGTCACCCGGTGTCTGCTCGGAGGGGCCGACCTCGAACAGGCGATGGAGGCGGTCGCTGAACTGGGAAAGACCCATGACTGGCCGAGAGGAGCTCGCACTCTCTCGGATGTCTGGAGGGACTATCGGACCGCATCGACAGTCCAGAGTCGGTCTCCACAGGGGTTCCTGGCGCATCTCGCCAGAACGCAAAGGACTCGCCCCACCGACCCGGGCGTACGACTGCTCACGATAGACCGTGCGAAGGGGCTGGAGTTCAAGGCGGTGGCCCTGATCGGCGTTCGTGACGGCCTGATACCGCACTACCGCGCCAACAACCCACTCGAACGCAACGAGGAACGCCGACGGCTCTACGTGGCAATGACCCGTGCGGCCCGCGAGTTGGTCATCACATGGCCGACGACGACCGTCGACAGGTACGGTAGAACGCACGAACAGTCACCGTCACCGTTTCTCGTGGAAGCGGGACTCCTGGCCAGCGTTGGCCGGACTACGTAGCGGCTTCGTACCCGGAGCGCAAGCACTCCACAGGCGCGGCCGTTACAGTATCGAGCGCCGGCCGGATGTGCGCCGATCCGCGGAGCTGCCGGCCAATGCGACGGTTCAGTTTCGAAATTGTGCTGGTCGCGGTGCTGCTGTAGCCGGTTGACGGCTGCGCCCGAGGCAGAGGAGTGGCCGTTCGGCGAAGCGGCGGGTTCGGGACGCGCCATCGGAACGCGAGCCGATCGGTTGCCGGAGCGGGGTTGCCCCCCGTGCGTGGCCATCAGTGATAGACCCGAATCGATGCCAAGAGGACCGAGGGATGAGTGGAGACCGGCCGACCCGGTCGCGTGCGCCGTGCAGGTCGCCGACCGGCGAGATTGAGGAACCTACGAGGATCCGCGTCGACCAGATCCGGCAGCGGACAAGGATCGCGTCAGCAGGCGCGGTAAGGCCCGTGCCACAGCCCTAACGGCGACGCGAGATTGCCTCGACAGCGCTAGAACGCGTTGGGGGGCGTCGTGAGTAGGGAGCTGGAGTCTCCCTGCCCCTCAGACTCAGCGCCCTTGTCGTCCCGTCCCACCAGCCCCCAGGCGTTCCCAGACTTGAAGATCGTGCCGCGCTTTTTGAGCCGGTACAGGGCGGTATGCAGATGTCCTCGCGTGATGTCGCGCTCTTGCGACAGGTATCCCCAGAGATCATCGGTCGTCATCATCCCGTCGCGCGTAATGAGCTTCAACGTGGCCGCAGGAAGCGGGACGGTAGCCGAAGCCGGGTGAAGAGAAGCCTCACGAGATGCGTCGGCCTCATCTAGGACACTGAGTGCCGCTTCAAGGCGCTGTTGCTCGTTGTCGATCTCTTGAAGTTGTCGATCCAGAGCTTCACGCCGCCGAACAAGATCGGCCCGTTTCGACTCAACAAAGCTCCTATAATCAGTCATTTGGCACCTGTTTCATTTGTGGTAAAATCAGGGGACGGATGTGGGGCCGGGTTTCCCCGACCCCTCGCCCGCGACGGGCGGCGCTCACCTCATGGGCTCCCCCTTCCGGGGCGTGACCGTCGGGGGCAACGCATCGGGTGTGACCCACCACAGATCGCCAATGCGTTGCCCCTCTCACCACGCCTGATATCAGTCTACACGCCCACATCACAGCACGCAAGCAGCGCGCCCGAAAAATATCACACCGGTCACCGGGAGGCCTGACATCACATGCCAGCTTCACGTGGCGCCTTGGGCATGAAAAGGCCGTCAGCCTGCGAAGCGCGCCGCCATCATCAACCTGCTCGTCGAGGGCCCGTCGCTACGGTCGATCAGTCGCGTCACGGGCGCGTCCATCAACCCGGCCACCAAGCTGCTCGTGGACGCGGGCGAGGCGGGCGTCGCATTCCATAACGAGATGGTCCGCAACGTCAAGGCGGACCGCGTCCAAGTCGATGAGATCTGGCAGTTCTGCTACGCCAAGGCGCACAACGTCGAGACGGCCAAGGCTGCCGCGGATGGGGCGGGCGACACGTGGACGTGTACCGCGCTGGACGCAGACTCGAAGCGGATCGTCCCGTGGCTGCTTGGCGACCGGTACGGTCACGCCGCCTACGACTTCATGACGGATCTGGCCGAGCGCCTGGCCGGCCGCGTACAGCTCACGTCAGACGGCCTGCGAGTCTACGAGGGGGCGACTACACGCAGTTGAGCAAGGTGCTCGGCAACCCGCGCAAGACTTCCGCGTGCTGGCGTCACAAGACACTGCGCTTGCCCCGGCGCAGGCGGGCAGCTCGAGCGACACGTGGCACGATGCAGAGTGCATTGTCGGCCTGATCTACGCACGAGCCCCGGAGCCGGAACCGCGCGGACCGCACAAGAAGCCCGCCAAGGCTCAGATTTCAAACTGCAACACTACCGAACCCAGGCAGCTCACGGCGCGTCGTTGGTGATGCGGTAGAGCCTCGACTGCGTTCGCAGGATGAGGCTGCCGTGCGCGATGGCCGGCGTCGCCAGCGCCATCTCGTCGAGGTCGTTCGTGCCCACTATCGAGAATTCCGAACCGGCCTCCATCACATAGGTGATCCCGTCCTCGCTCAGGGCGAAGATCTTCCCGTTGTAGGCCCACGGAGACGCGGTGAAGCCGTGGCCGGGAGCGATTCGTCGGCGGCCGTAGATCTCCTCTCCCGTGCGGGCGTCGTGACACAGCAGAAAGCCGCGGTCGAGCAGCGTGTAGTAGTAGTCGCCGTAGACCAGCGCCGACGTGCTGTAGGTGCCGAGCAGCGGTTGGTACCACGCGATGTGGTCGTTGCTCGCTTCGCCCTCGGCCAGCGAGATGTCGCCCGACGCGCCCGGCCGGATGGCGTAGACCGGCCGCGGGAAACCGCCGGGATAGCCGGAGCTCAAATACAGCAGGCCGTGGCCGGCGAACGGCGTCGGCACGACGTTGACGGTCATTCCGCCCAGCTCCCAGAGCTGGTTGCCGTCCAGGTCGTAGGAGCGGATCCTGCGGCGGCCGGTGGTCACGATCTCGGTCCGCACCTCGTTCTCCCAGACGAAGGGCGTCGACCAGTTCTCCGTCTCGTCCCGGTCGATGCGCCACACCTGCTCGCCGGTGGCGGTGTCGAAGGCGGCCAGAAACGACCGGGTGGTGTTGTCGTTGACGATGTACAGGCGCCCGTCGTGCAGCACCGGCGAAGCCGCGCTGCCGAACTCCTGCCCGCCGTTGAAGGCGCCGACCTCGGCGGTCCAGACCGTCTCGCCGCTCAGGTTGAGCGCGGCGACGAGCCCGACGGCGCCGAAGTAGACGTACACCCGCCGCCCGTCGGTGACCGGCGTCTCCGAGGCGAAGCTGTTCTTGATGTGCTTCAGCTCGGGCGGCGCCAGGGTGTCCAGCTCGCGCGCCCAGCGGATGCGGCCGGTGGCGAAGGAGACGTCGTACACCATCCAGCGATGCTCGGCCGTCGACCGCTGCTTGCCGAACTCGTCGCCCGGGTCGTACAGCCCCGGCACCGGCTGCAGCTCCTCGCCCGCGCTGATCGCCGCCGTCACGAAGACATGGTCGCCCGCCACTACCGGCGAGCTCCAGCCCAGGCCGGGAACCTCGACCGACCAGGCGACGTTCTCCGTCCTGCTCCAGGTGTCCGGCAGGGCCGGATCGTCGGCCACCGCCCCGGCGTTGAGGCCCCGAAACTGCGGCCACTCCGCCGGCGCCTGGGCCAGGACCGGCGGCCCCGTCCCGAGCACCACGAACCCCGCCGCGCCGAAAGCCACGAACGCGGCAAGCAGCCCCGCGCGCCTCCACTGTCTCATCGTCATCGCTGAGCGCCCCCTTGGAAGCCCGTGGCCAAGCGCCGCGGCGTTTTCACCACGCTCCCTCGCGACATACTACCCGGCGACGGCCTTCGGGGTGGCGGGCCGGCCTGCCGACACGCTCCGCTCCCCGCTTCCGGCGCCTGGGCGGTACCGCACAAATCCGCGCCGGCGCACCACCAAAACTGCTATCTTTAGACTTTCCGGAGGCAGAATCGTGTCGTTCTCCGAAGACACTCACGCAATGGGAGGAAAACGGTGACCAGACGCAGTCTTCACCTGGCGGTCGTGCTCTTCGCCGGCCTGGCGCTCCTGGCCGGCACGGCGGCGGCGCAGGACGACTCCTGGACGGCGCCGCGAACCGCCTTCGGCCACCCTGACCTGCAGGGGGTCTGGGCCAACAACAACGCCACGCCGCTCCAGCGGCCGGAAGTGCTGGGCGACCGCGAGTTCCTCACCGAAGAGGAAGTCGCCGCGCTGCAATCCCACGCCGAAGAGCTCTTCGCCCTCGACGGGGGCGACGCCGCCTTCGGCGACAGCGTCTTCACGGCGGCGCTGAACGCGGTGCAGAACTTCAGCTCGCGCGACACCGCCACCGGGAACTACAACCAGTTCTGGATGGTCGAGCGCGACTGGGACAACCGCACTTCCCTCGTCGTCGATCCGCCCAACGGCCGGCTGCCCGCGCGCACCGCGGCGGCCACGATGCGGGCCGAGACGGCCAGCATGAAGCGGCAGCGCCACGCCATCTGGACCGACGACCGCAGCCTCGGCGAGCGCTGCGTCAGCTTCGGCGCGCCGCGGCTCGGCGCGGGCTACAACAGCTATTACCAGCTCTTTCAGACGCCCGACCACGTGGTCATCCTGATGGAGATGGCCCACGACGCGCGGATCATCCCGCTCGACGGGCGGCCCCATCTCGATGACGGCGTCCGGCAGTGGCTCGGCGACTCGCGCGGCTACTGGGACGGCGACACCCTGGTGGTGGAGACGAAGAACTACTCGCCGTTCGCCAACTTCATGGGGGCGGCCGAGCACCTGCACATCACCGAGCGCTTCACGCGCGTGAGCGACGACGTGCTGCAGTACGAGATCACGGCCAACGACGCGACGACGTGGGAGCGGCCTTGGACGGCGATGATTCCGCTGCGCAGCAGTCCCGACGCGCTCTACGAGTACGCCTGCCACGAGGGCAACATCGGCATGGAGGGCATCCTCGCCGGCGCGCGGCACCAGGAGGCCCAGGAGGCGGAGGCCGCGGCCGCCAGCCGCTGATCCGCTGACGAACCGGCGTCTTCCGCACGGCCGCCTTCCGATCCTGCATCGGAGGGCGGCCGTTTTCTTTGCCAAGCCCTCGGGGACGGGCTGTCGGCGGCCAGGCGCGTTCGTCACGCGGCGCGGATTCCCGCCCGGTCGCATGCTATCCTGACCGATTATCAGGAGGTGGATCATGGGCACGCACGACCCGCGTCGACCCCGGACACTGCTGCTCGCGACGGTCTGCGCGGCGCTCGTCGCCGGCGCCATCGCCGTCACCCACGCGCAGTCCACGGGCAGCGCCTACACGGCGCCCCGCACGGCCTGGGGAGCGCCCGATATCCAGGGCATCTGGACCAACGCCACGCTGACCCCGATCGAGCGCCCGGCGTCGATGTCCGACCAGGACGTGCTCACGGCGGAGGAAGCCGCGGCGTTCGAGACGTCGTCGGCCGAGGCGCGCGCCGCATCCGACCGCTTCATTCCGGGCAACGTCGGCGCCTACAACCAGTTCTGGATGGACGGCGGCAAGGTAGTGACCGGCGACCGCCGGACGTCGCTCATCACCGATCCGCCCGACGGGCGCATCCCGTGGACCGAGGCGGGGCGCGAGCGCCTCGCCGCGGACTCCGCCAAGTACGGCGTCGGCCCGTTCGATTCCTGGATCGACGCCGACACCGGCGAGCGCTGCCTCACCGACGGCCTGCCGTTCGTTCCGCTGCAGGGCTACAACATGAACTACCACATTCTGCAGTCCGAGGGCTGGGTGGCCATGCTGAACGAGATGTTCCACGAGTTCCGGCTGATCCCGACCGACGGACGGTCGCACATCCCGGTGCACGTCGGACAGTGGCTCGGCGACGCACGCGGCCGGTGGGAGGGCGACACCCTCGTGGTCGAGACGACCGCCTTCGCCGACCGGAGCGCCGACCTGTGGCGGGCGACCTGGCGCGGCGCGCGTCCCGGCCTGCACCTGGTCGAGCGGTTCACGCGCGTGGACGAGCAGACGCTGGACTACGAGTTCACGATGACCGACCCCGACATGTTCACGCGGCCCTGGACGGCGCTGCTGCCCATGACCACCGACCACGAGTCGCGCGGGGTCACGTCCGGTCCCATGTACGAGTACGCCTGCCACGAAGGCAACTACGGTCTGCTGAACATCATGCGCGGCGCGCGCGCGGAGGACGCGCAGTAGTCGCTCGAGAGCGTCCGGTCGGGCATGGGCGCGACGGAGAACGCCGTTGCCGACGAAGGTGTGAACGTCGTCATCTCCGGCTCCAGGCCTGTCGGACCGCAAGGATGCGCTCCGCCGTAAAGACGTTTTCTGCCCCCGCCGGGAGGATGCCATGTGTTCGCTCAGGTTCCGCCGACGCCTCGCCGCCGTCAGTCTCGTCGTGATCGGAGCTCTGCTCTGGCAGGGCGCGGAGCGTGCCGCAGCGCAGGTGCGCCCCGACGCCCCCGGCAGTACCCCGGTGGTACGCCTCGACGAGCCGCGCATTCCGCCGCTTCCGGAAGCCGAATGGACGGCCGAGCAGCGTGCGCTCGTCGAGAAGTACGCCTCCGAGGTACGCATCGGCAACGCCTTCCGGACCATGCTGCGCGTGCCCGAGCTGGTCGAAGCGGTGATGCCGTTCGTCCTCTTCACGTCGATCGACTCGACCCTGTCGGCCCGGCACCGGGCGCTGCTGATCCTGCGGACGGCCTGGCTGACCCGGTCGAGCTACCTCTGGGCCGACCACGTGCCGACCGCCCGGGCGGCGGGCGTCATGCCGGGCGAAATCCGGCGCGTCGCCGAGGGGCCCGGCGCAACGGGGTGGGACCCGTTCGAGGCCACGCTGCTGCGGCTCGCCGACGAGCTGTACGTCAACTCGTCGGTGCGCGACGCCACCTGGGACGCGCTGGCCGCCCGCTACGACCTCTACAACCTGTTCGACGCGGTGATGGCGGTCAACGAGACGACGCTGGTCGCGATGCTCTACAACTCGTGGGGCGTGCAGCCGGACGACAACGCTTATGCGCGCTTCCCCGCCGACGTGCCGTACGCCCTCGACGTGCCGGCCCCGGAGCCGCCGCTCACCACGCCTCGCGTTGCCCCGCTCGAAGGGGAAGGCATCCGGGTGCGCCGGACGATGGGGCGCTACCCCGAGCTGCAGGCCGCGCGCAGCGGGCAGTCCGGCTACGTGAACCGGATCTCGCCGCTCACGCCCTACTTTCGCGAGCTGCTGATCCTGCGCATCGGCTGGAACTGCCAGGCCGTCTACGAGTGGGCCAAGCACGTCGGCAGCGTGGGCCGAGCGCGCGACCACGGGCTGGAGCCGGAGCGGATCGCGCTCGGCGCCGGCGCCGGCTGGGACGAGTTCGAAGCGGCGCACGTGCGCGCGGCGGACGAGATCTACCGGGACGGCATCGTCTCGCAGGAGACGTGGGACACCCTGGCCGAGCGCTACGACACGCGCGAGATGATGAGCGTCGTGATGACGGTGGCCAACTACCGCCTCGTCTCGATGTCGCTCAACGCGCTCGGCGTGCAGCCGCAGGAGACGGACGAACTGTTTCCCGACGTAGAGCTGCCCTGACCTGGAACCTGGCAGGCCGGGCTCGCATGCCGTGCAGCAGCCGCGGGCCGGGTCCGGCCAGGCCTCGACGGGACACCGGCGATGCGCACGCCGGCGCCACGATGTGGCGGTGACTACCGGCCGTGCCACGCGGCGCGGCGCGGCCAGCGCGGCCCGTCCTCGAAGAACCGGACGCCGCTGCCGATCCGGTCGTAGTCGCCGAGCTCCGCGCGGGCCTCGTCGGCGAGCGCGCTCAGCCGCTCGACGACCTCCGGATGCCGCGCCGCCACGTCGACCTGCTCGCCGATGTCGGTCTCCAGGTTGTACAGGGCCAATTCGGCGACCGGCTCCAGCAGCTCGCCGCGGAACGCGCCGCCGCGCGAGAGCAGCCACTCGGACTCGTCGCGCCCGGGACGCGGGAACACCAGCTTCCAGGGACCGCTGCGGACGGCATCCAGGCGGGTCTCCCGGTAGTAGTAGAACGCCTCGTGGGGGCTGACCGCACCCGGCTCGCCGCGCATCAGCGCCGAGATGTCCCGCCCGTCGATGAGGCGGTCGGCAGGCAGGTCCGCCCCGGCCAGCGCGATGAACGTCGGCAACAGGTCCATGTTGGTGGCGATCGCGTCCGTCTCCGTGCCGGCAGGAACGTGACCCGGCCCCCACATCACCGTCGGCACGCGGATGCCGCCCTCCCAGGTCGTCCCCTTGGCGCCGCGCAGCGGCCCGGACGATCCCGAGTGCTCCGTGATCGCGGCGGTGTAGCGCGGCAGTGAGTGGTTGCTCCAGGGTCCGTTGTCCGAGGTGTAGACGACGATGGTGTTGTGGTCGATCTCCAGCTCCCGCAGCAGATCGAGAATCTCCCCGGTGCTGGCGTCCAGCTCCTCGATGACATCGCCGTAGAGACCGCGGGCGGACCCGCCCCGAAACCGCTCGCCGGCGCCGAGAACCACGTGCGGCATGGTGTGGGCGACGTACAGGAAGAACGGCCGGTCCGCGTGGCGCCGGATGAAGGAGAGCGCCTCGTCCGTGTAGCGCCGCGTGAGATCGTCGAGCCCGGCCGACTCCTCGATACGCTCCTCGTTGCGGTGCACCCAGTGCACCTCGCCGCTGTCGTTGGCGCCGACCACCCCGAACCACTCGTCGAAGCCGCGGCGTACGGGGCTCAACTCCGGGCGCCAGCCCCGGCGCCGCTGCGTGATGTCGACCTTCCCGACCATGCCGGTCGCGTAGCCGGCCGCCTGCAGCACCGAGGGCAGCAGGATCTCCCGCTCGTGCACGTAGGGAAAGCTCCGCTTTTCGTTGCCGTACTCGCCGACCCGGATCGGATAGCTGCCCGTCAGCAGCGCCGTGCGCGACGGCCCGCACAGCACCTGGGCGTAGAAGCTGGTGAAGCGCATGCCCTCGCCCGCCATGCGATCGATGCGCGGCGTCTCGAAGTCGGTCGCGCCGAACACGCCGAGATCGCCGTAACCCTGGTCGTCGGCGAAAACGATGATGAAGTTCGGCCGCTGCGGCTGCCCGGGCACTCTCGCCGTTGCCGGCGAACCGGCGACCATGGGCGCCGCAGAACCCGAGACGCCCGCCAGCGCCCCAGCCAACAGCACGAGAAACGCGCTCACTCTCAGCTTCATCGTGTCGTCACCTTCTCCCGTCTGCCTGCCGTCGGGCCCTGATGATCGGTCGGAAGCCGCCTGACTATCGCAGGGCAAGTCACGTACACTGTAGTGCATGCTTCGGCCAGAGCCGCGTGACGATGACGCGGTGCGCGAGGCCCGGCGGCAATCATTGCTCGTCAGCCGCCGCGACTCCGAACGCGAGACGCTCGACTTCATCGAGCAGGCGATCGAAGATGGCCCGAAGCCCTCGACAACACGCTCCGTTGCTTGCTATCGCTCGACGGACCACGACGGGTAAGGATTTCCGCCATGCACACTGACACCACTCGCCACCCATCGAACTCTCCCGCACACCGTTCGCCCCGCCGGCCGCTCAGCCGGCGAGCGTTTCTCGGAGCCACGGTCGCGTCCACCACGATTGCGCCGGCGCTGGCCGCCGCGCAGCAGGCAAGCCTGCCGCCGTACGAGCCGCGCGACTGGTCGGGACAGAATCCGCTGCACTATCCGGACCCGGACATCATCGCGCTCGATCCGCGGTTCCGGCCCTACATCCTCTTCAACACGCCGATCCGCCGGCACTACATCGGCACGCTGTGGGCGGAGGGCCCGGCGTGGAACGGCAGCGGCCGCTACCTGGTCTGGAGCGACATTCCGAACAACCGCCAGTTGCGCTGGCTGGAGGAGGACGGCCACGTCAGCGTCTTCCGCAGCCCGTCCGGCCACAGCAACGGCAACACGTTCGATCACGAGGGACGGCAGATCTCCTGCGAGCACGGGAACCGGCGCGTGGCGCGTTACGAGCATTCCGGCGAGGTGACGGTCATCGCGGACCGCTACGAGGGCAGGCCCCTCAACTCGCCGAACGACGTGGTGGTCCATCCCGACCGCAGCATCTGGTTCACCGACCCGCCGTACGGCATTCGGGGCAGCTACGAGGGCTTTCCCGCCGAGCAGGAGCAGCCGCTGTCGGTCTACCGCGTCGACGGCGCTACCGGCGCGATCACCCGCGTCACCGACGAGATCGGCGCGCCGAACGGACTCTGCTTCTCGCCCGACTACGACCGGCTCTACGTCGCCGACACCGGCAGCGGGCAGGAGGTGAAGGTCTGGGACGTCGACGGCGAGACGCTGGTGAACGGCCGCACCCTCGTGCAACTCTCGGTGCCGGGCGATCCCGACGCGCGGTCGGTAGCCGACGGCATGCGCTGCGACGCGGACGGCAACGTCTGGGCCGGCGCCGTGCCGGGAGTGCAGGTCATCGCGCCGGACGGAGACGTCATCGGCATCATCCGCCTCCCGGAGCGGTGCGCCAACGTCTGCTTCGGCGGGACCCGGCGCAACCGGCTGTTCATGACCGCGAGCCAGTCGCTCTACTCGGTCTACGTCGGGGTGCGGGGCGCCGGCATCGCCTGACCCGAGCTTACGCGCGCAGGTCGTAGCACAACAGGCGCGGGCCCGCGCCCGTGAGCAGGTCCCGCGCGTTCTGCGTCACGTAGAGCAGGCCGCGCGACAGCACGGGCAGGCTCCACGACTCGCGGGCCGCGAACAGCCAGCCGCGCGAGATCTCCGTGTAGCCGTCGGGCGTCAGGTCCAGCCACAGCAGGTGCCCCAGCTCGCCCAGGGCCAGGAACTGCCCGTCCGCGGCGAGCAGCGACCCGCGCGCGGTGCCCAGGATCTGCTCGTACTCGCGCCCGTCGATGGTGAACCTCTCGCGCCACTGCGGAACCTCTCGCCAGGCCACCTCCCCCGTCGCGGCATCGATGCAGGCGAGGGAGGAATCGCCCATGTTGCGCCCGTCGAACCCGTAGAGGTAGCCGTCGCGATGAATGGGCGTGTTGAAGTGCAGCGCGAAATCCCGTGTGGTCCATGCCACGTCATGCGTGAAATCGGGCCGCACCTCGACGAGGGCCCCGCCGGCGCGGTAGCTCGCGGTGATGAACACCTTGTCGTCGAAAACGACCGGGCAGGCGGCGTTGACCGACTCGTACGTGCGACTGCGCCACGGGAAGGCGAAGTCCACGCGCCCGTTGGTCGGGTCGATGGACATGAGCCCGCCGGACGGGGGCCGCGACTCCCCGCCGGCGAACACGAACACCCTGCGCTCGCCGTGCACGACGGCCGGCACCGGCGAGGCGTAGCTCGCACCCCATTCGTCGCCCGCCCGCCAGACCTCGTCGCCGGTCTCCAGGTCGAGCGCCGCGACGGTCGGTCCACCCGGTGCGCCGACGTTGACTATCAGCACGCCGCCCTCGATGAGCGGCGTCGAGCTGATGCCGAAGAAGTCCTGCCGCACGCTGTAGGCGCTGCGCAGATCGGACCGCCAGACGACGCGGCCGGTCTCCAGCTCCATCGCGTGGACCCGCCCCTCGGCGCCGATTGTGTAGACCCGGCCGCCGGGAACGTCGATGACAGGACTCGAGCGGGGGCCGTTGTTGTACCCGTAGCGGTCGCGGTACGCCGACGGATACCGCAGCCGCCAATGGGTGCCCCCGGTCTCGGGATGCAGGCACTCGACGATCTCTTCTTCGCCGACCCGGTGGAGATAGACGAGGCGGTCGCCGTGGATCGCCGGCGAGGCGTAGCCGGACCCGGTAGGCAACTCCCAGACCAGCGGCGGCGGCAGGGTCCGGCTGAGCCGCGTCTCGGTCGACTCGCCGTTGTGGGTCGGCCCGAGAAAGGACGTCCAGTCGTGGGTGACGGCGTCCGCCGCGAGTGGCCGCGGGGCGCCGTGCACCAACGCACGGCCGGCCCCGGCCTGAACCCCCGCCGCCTGCTGCGAACCCGGCGCCAACCGACTCGCGGCGACGGGCGGCGCGAGAACAGGCGCGGCCAGCGCCGCGATCGCCGAGCGCCGCGACATCAGTCGCATGCGTTGAATCCTCGCAAGGAAATGCGCCGCACGTCCCAGGTCCTGCATCGTCTGCGGCACAGCTTTCCGCGGCGCAAACTCCTCAATGGGGGCGATACGAGAGGACCAGGAACGCGCCGGCCGCGGCCATCAGGATACCCAGGAAGAACACCGGCGACGGGCTCTCCTGCGGCGGATTGTAGAGCATCGCGACGAACACGCTCACGACCGGCGCCCCGGCGAAGACCAACGGGGGCACCACGTTCGGGCGGCCGCCGTTGACCAGGGCCAGGACGATGCCGAGCGCGCCCACCGCGCCCAGTACGCCGGCGGCGAACGTGAACAGCATGCCGTTCGGGTTGTCGCCGAACAGATTCCACGTGCCGGCGCGGGCGATCATCATCCCCGGCACGGCGATCGCGACGACCAGATAGGCCGCCCCGACCATCAGGAAGGCATGTACCCCGCTGCTGCCGAGGGCCTGCTGTCCGCGATGCAGCGTCGGGATGTAGGTCCCCCAGCTCAGCACCGTCATCACGACGAAGGGCAACCACGTACGCATGGATCGTCTTCCTTCCGAAAGAAACGAGAAACACATAAGAAAGGCCCGCCCCAGTGCACTGAGACGGGCCCGTGAGAGTCGCGTGTCGAGACCGGCGCACTGCACCGGTCAGTCGGTGTCCTGCATCAACGGACCGACGTCACGGCCTGCGTGTCCTTGCGCCGCGCGCCGGCCATGATACCGGCCATCCCGATGTTGCCCTCGTGGCAGGCGTACTCGAAGAGCGGGCCGTCGGTCCGCCGCAACGGCATCATCGCCGTCCACGGCCGGATGAAGTTGTTCGGGTCCTCGACGGTGAACTCGTACATCACGGTGTCGGGATCCATGCGCCGGAAGCGCTCGATCACGGAGGTGTCCGCCGACGAGCCGCCCAGGCTGGTCTCCCGCAGGAAGTTCTTCGTCTCGACGACGAGGGTCTCCCCTTCCCACCGCCCACGCGAGTCGCCCGACCACTGCGGGAGCTCGCCGTGCGGCCGGCCGTCGATGGGAATGATGCGCGCGTTGTGCACCATCTCGTTCAGGATCACGACGTAGCCGGGCACCTGGAAGATCTGCACGTTGTTGTTGTAGGCGCTCGAGACCATCGGCGGTCCGGCATTGAAGCCCATGATGCAGCGGTCCGCGAGGCTGCGATCCGTGTAGTGGTCCGCGAACCCGTTGCGCAGGTTGAGCCGGCGGATCTGCGCCGCCTCCTGGTACTCCGGCTTGAACGGGATGCGCCCGTTCGGCGGGTCGACGACGAGCGACGTCCGCTTGTCGGCGGTCAGCTCGATGCCGCGCTCGTACCAGAACTCGTTGTAGGAGAGCACCCCGCCCTCGGCCCGCGACTGGTAGCCCGCGTTCGGGGCGCCGGTCTCCGGATCGAACAGGTCGCGGTTCAGCCGGATCCGTTCGGAGGCCTCGAACTGGGCCGCCTCCTCGGCGCCGAGCCGGTCCTGGCCCTCGAGCGCCGCGGGGCGCTGGAGCGGGGTCAGGGTCCGGAAGGTGAAGATGCCGGAGATGTCCGGCTGGCCGTCCGGCGTCCGCATCACGGTCTCCGACTCGGCCGACTGGGCGTTTGCGGGAATCGCCGCCGCTACCGTCGCGGCGAGCGCCATTGCGACGACCATCACGAATCGCTGACTCATCTGGAATCCTCCATGCGCTGCAACGGAAACATGGATCCTACCTTGGAATCGCCACCTGTTCAACGGCGTGCCGCGCCTGACGCGGAGATCCGACGCGGACGATCTCGCGCCCGACCCCGTACAGGGAAGCGGCCCGTAGCGGGAAGCCCCGCAACGGGCCGCATGCGTCGTGCGAATTCCGGTCCGACCCGCGTTCCCGATCAGCGGTCGGCGTCGACGCGCTGCGTGTCCTTGCGACGCGCGCCGGCCATGATGCCCTCCATGCCGATGTTGCCCTCGTGGCAGGCGTACTCGAAGAGCGGGCCGTCGGTGCGACGCAGCGGCATCAACGCAGTCCACGGACCGGTGAGGTTGTTCGGATCCTCGACCGTGAACTCGTACACCACGGTGTCGGGATCCACGCGGCGGAAGCGCTCGATGACGTGCGTGTCCTTCGACGAGCCGCGCAGGCTGGTCTCGGTGATGAAGTTGTAGGTCTCGACGACGAACGTCTCACCCTCCCACCGGCCGCGCGACTCGCCCGACCACTGCCGCAGGCCGTGGCGCGGCGCCTCGGCGTCTATCGGGATGATCCGCGGGTTGTGCACCATCTCGTTGTAGATGACCACGTAGCCCGGGATCTGCATGATCTGCACGTTGTTGTTGTACGAGCCCGCGGTCATCGGCGGCCCGGCGTTGAAGCCCATGATGCAGCGGTCGGACAAGCTGCGGTCGGTGTAGTGGTCCGCGAAGCCGTTGCGCAGGTTGAGACGGCGGATGCGTCGCGCCTCCCGGGCCTCACCGGTATACGGGATGCGGCCGTCCGGCGGATCGACGATGAGCGCCGTGCGCTTGTCGGCGGTCAGCTCGATGCCCCGCTCGTACCAGAACTCGTTGTACGACAGCACCCCGCCCTCGGCCCGCGACTGGTAGCCGGCGCTCGGCGCGCCGGTCTCCGGGTCGAACAGGTCGCGGTTCAGCCGGATGCGCTCGGAGGCCTCGAACTGCGCGGCCTCCTCGAGGCTCAGGCGCTCGCGCCCTTCCAGGGCCGCCGGCCGCTCCAGGGGCGTCAGCGTGCGGAAGGTGAAGATGCCGGAGATGTGCGGCTGCCCGTCGGGGGTCCGCATGACTTCGTCGCTCGACTGCGCCCCGAGCGGCAGCGGGGCCAGCAGCGCAACCGCGGCCAGCGCCAACAACGCCGTCAATGCACGATGATTCATCGACCCGCCTCCCTCAAGCTGTGCGCTCCCCGGGCGCCAGCCGGTTCAGACACGATTTTGCCTCTCGAATCAACTATCGTAACGTTGATTTCGCGGCTCCTTCAACCCCGCTAGTCGCCCGCATCCGAAGCGATGCGGTACAGCGTCGACGCGGTCCGTAGGAAGAGGCTGCCCCGCGCGATGGCCGGGGTCGCCATCGTCATCTCGTCGCCGAGCGAGTTGCGCCAGAGCACCTCGAACTCATCGCCCGCCTGCATGACGAAGGTCTCGCCGTCCTCGCTCAGCGCGAAGATCTTGCCGTTGTAGGCCCAGGGCGACGCCGTGAAGAGCGTTCCCGCGGTGACCCGCCGGCGCGGATAGACGGGCTGCCCGGTGCGGGCGTCGTAGCACATCAGGATGCCGCGATCGAGCAGCGTGTAGTGGTAGTCGCCGTAGACGAGCGACGACGGGTTGTAGGAGCCGAGCTGCGGGTGCGACCAGACGACGTAGTCGTTGCTGGTGCTCCCCTGCCCCAGCGAGATGTCGCCGCTCGCACCGGCCCGAACGGCGTAGACCGGCCGGTGGCTGTCGGCGATGTAGCCGGAGTTGATGAACAGCAGGCCATGGTCGGAGAACGGCGTCGGGATGACGAGCGACGACATGCCGTGCAGCTCCCACAGCAGCTCGCCGTCGAGGCTGTAGGAGCGGACGCCGCCGGTGCCGGTCGTCACGAGCTCGGTGCGGACGTCGTTCTCCCAGACGAAAGGCGTCGACCAGTTGGTCCCCTCGTCGCGGTCGGTCCGCCAGATCTGCGCGCCGGTGGCCGCGTCGAAGGCCGCGACCCACGACTGCTCGTCGTTGTCGTTGACCACGTAGAGACGGCCGTCGTGCAGGATGGGCGATCCGGCCGCGCCCCAGTTGCGCCGCGGCAGCCACTCCAGCGGCACCGACCACGCCTCGTTGCCCTCGAAGTCGAACGCGAAGAGGCCGATGTCGCCCAGGTAGACGTAGACCCGCTCGCCGTCGGTGACCGGCGTCTCCGACGCGAACGTGTTCTTCTGGTGCGCGGTCAGCGTCGGCACCGCGGTGTGCAGATCGCGCTCCCAGCGGACCGCCCCGGTCTCGAAATCGACGTCGTAGAGCACCCAGCGCAGCGGCTCGCCCTCCCGGTCGATGTCGGCCCCGGTCATCGATCCGCCGAGGGACCGGGCCCGGTAGGACTCGATCGGCAGCGGCTGCGCGTCCGTCGTGCCGCTCACGCGGGTGACGGTCAGCACGAAGACGTGATCGCCCCAGACTATCGGCGAGCTCCAGGCGCGGCCCGGGATATCGATCTGCCAGGCGATGTTCTCGTCCGGCCCCCAGCGGTCCGGCAGCGCCGGATCGTCGGCGACGACGCCCGCCACCCCGCCCCGGAACTGCGGCCAGTTGGTCTGGGCCGAGACACCCGCCGCCATCGACGCCACCAGCGCCGCCATCACCGTCACTCGCGTCGTATTCACCGCAGCCTCCTGAAGGGTCATCGTTGTCGAGCCGGCTCATTCTACCGCGCCGGCACACTGGGGCGGCGGCACGCGCTGCCGCGCCGGCGCGCGTACACTGATACGCCGTGACTCTCATCCGCTGGACGGCGGCGTTCCTGCGGCCCTACCGGGCGCGCGTCGCCGCCGTCCTGGGGCTGTCGCTGGTCGAGATCGGGCTGGCCACCGCCGCGCCGTGGGCGCTGAAGCTGATCGTCGACAGCGTGCTCGGCGAGCAGCCGCTCCCCGCGCCGCTCGTCGCCGCTGTGCCCTTCTTCGCCGACCTGGGGGCGGTCGCGCTGCTGGCATTGTTCGCCGGCGGCGGCCTGGCCATCGAGCTGTCGGCGGAGGCCGTGCGCCTCGCGCACACGCAGATCGAGGTGGACATGGGCCAGCGGGTCGTGCACGACCTGCGAAGCCGTCTTCTCGAGCACCTGCAGGCGCTGCCCCTCCGGCACCATCTCACCCACCGGACGTCGGATGCGGTCTACCGGCTGGACGCCGACACCTACTGCATCAACGACCTCGTCACGGGCGGCGCCTTGCCCATCGCGCTTGCGGGGCTGCATCTGGCGGTCATGTTCGCCGTGGTCCTGGCCATGGACCCGACGCTCGCGCTCCTCGCGCTGGCCGTGGCGCCGTTCCTGTACCTGTGCCTGCGCTACCACGCGACGACGCTGAGCGAGCGGGCCGAGCAGGTCAAGATGCTCGAGTCCGGACTCGTCGAGCGCGCCTACGAGACGCTGCGGTCGATCGCGGCCATCAAGAGCTTCGCCCGCGAGAGGCACGAGCTCGGCCGCTTCTCCCGCACCAGCCGCGACACCGCGCGGGCGCGGGTGCGCCTGACCTGGCAGGAATCCCTCTTCTCCCTGGCCGTGACCACGGTGACGCTGGCCGGCACGGCGATGATTCTCGTCGTGGGAGGGCTCCGCGTCGTCGACGAGACGCTGACCGTCGGCCAACTGCTCGTCGTCATCGCCTACCTGGCGCGCGTCTACGACCCGGTGGCCGAGATCGCCCATACCGTGGGCAATCTGCAGCAGGCGGGCGGGGGGGCGGGCCGGGTGCGCGACATCCTGGCGCTGGAGCCCGAGATTGCCGATGCGCCGGACGCGGTGGACGCCCGCGGCCTGGCCGGGCACGTCCGCTTCGAGGCGGTCGCGTTCTCGTACGACGGCGAGCGCACCGTTCTCGACGGCGTGAACCTCGAAGCCAATCCCGGCGAGCTGGTCGCCGTGGTCGGCCCGACCGGGGCCGGCAAGACGACCCTCGTGCACCTGATCCCGCGGCTCTTCACGCCGACGGCGGGACGCGTGCTCATCGACGAGCGCGACGCCGGCGCCTACCGTCTGCGCTCGCTCCGGGAACGGATAGCTCTCGTGCCGCAGGATCCGCTGCTCTTCGCGGGGACCATCGCCGACAACATCCGCTACGGGCGGCTCGATGCCTCGGACGCCGAGGTGGAGCAGGCGGCGCGGGACGCGCAAATCCACGCGGCCATCGCCCGGCTGCCGGGCGGTTACGAAACCCCGGTCGCCGAGGCGGGCGCGACGCTCTCCGGCGGCGAGCGCCAGCGGCTGGGCATCGCGCGAGCGCTGCTGAAACAGGCGCCGATCCTGATCCTCGACGAGCCGACCTCGGCCGTGGACACCCTGGCCGAAGCGGCCGTCTTCGATGCCCTGCGCCGTCTGCGGGACGGCCGCACGATGTTCGTGATCGCGCACCGCCTGTCCACCATCCGGGACGCCACCCGCATCCTGGTCCTGCAGGACGGCCGGATCACCGCGCAGGGTCCGCACGATGCGCTGCTCGCGACGAGCGATCTCTATCGCCGCATGTGGGAACGGCTGGCCAGCGGCGGCTCGCTCGACGACCCCGACCTGGCGCGCGCCACGGCGGAAGCCCCCGACCTCGCGCTGCCGGCGCGATCCTGATCCACCCATGCGCATCCTCTTCGCCGGCATCATCGGGCGCTATCCCTTCGGCGGCGTCACCTGGTGCTCGCTGATGTACCTGCTCGGGCTGCGCGATCTCGGCCACGAGGTCTGTTATCTGGAGGACACCGGCGAGTGCATCTACGACGCCGACGCGGACGCCATCTCGGAAGACCCCTCCTACGGCACGCGCACCATCCACGCAGCGCTGGCGCCGCACGGGCTGGGCGACCGCTGGTGCTTCGTCAACTACGACGAGACCTACCACGGCTGGTCGCGCGACCGCCTGCGGGAGTACTGCCGCGGCGCCGACCTCTACATCGACCTGTCGGGCGGCTGCTGGTTCTGGCGCGACGAGTACCGCGCGATCCCGCGGCGGATCTTCATCGACTCGGACCCCGTGTTCACCCAGCTCGCCATCGCCAAGGGCGTCACGTGGTACGTCGACTTCTTCCGCGGCTTCGATCACCTCTTCACGTTCGGGGCGAACGTCGGCACACCCGCCTGCGACGTGCCGACCGGCGGGTTCACGTGGCGCCCGACCTGGCAGCCGGTCGTCACGCGGCTCTGGCGCACCGACCGTCCTCCGGCCCGCAACCGCTTTACGACGGTGATGACCTGGAAGACGGAGAGCTTCACCGACGTCGACGGCAACAAGGACCGCGAGTTCGTCCGGTTCATCGATCTGCCGGCACGCACCGCGGCGCGCTTCGAGCTGGCCGTCAACGGCCCCCACGATCTGCTGCGGGCGCACGGCTGGGCGCCGGTCGACGCGATGCACGTCTCGCGCACCGCCGATGCCTACCGCGAGTTCATCCAGGACTCTAAGGCGGAGTTCGGGGTGGCCAAGCACGCCTACGTCGCGCACCGGTCGGGGTGGTTCAGCGACCGCACCGCCTGCTATCTGGCCGCGGGCCGCCCGGCCGTCGTGCAGGACACCGGGTGGAGCGCCCACCTGCCGTCGGGCACGGGCCTGATTCCGTTCTCCACGGTCGATGAGGCGCTCGACGGACTTGCCCGCGTCGAACGCGACTACCCGCTGCACGCCGCGCGGGCCGCCGCGATCGCGCACGAGTGCTTCGACGCCGCGTACCTGCTGCCGCGGCTGCTGGACGCGACGGCCGAACGAGGCGGCGGATGCGGATAGCGCTGGTCGCGCCGGTGGCGCAGTCGGTGCCGCCCGCACGCTCCGGCTCCATCGAGGCGGTGACCGACCTGCTGGTGCGAGGCCTCGTGGCTCGCGGGCACGACGTCACCCTCTTCGCGGCGGGATCATCCGAGACCCCGGCAAGGCTGCACGCCATCTTCCGCGAGGGCTACCACGCGGACGAGTGTCTCTGGCCGTGGGAGTTGTGCGAGCTGTTCAATCTCGCGGCCGCCGTCGAGCGCGCTTCGGCGTTCGACGTGATTCACGCCCAGGCCGAGTACGCGCCCCTGGGACTGGCCTATTCGCGGCTGTCCCCGGCGCCTGTCGTCCATACGGTCCACCATTGGCCGACCGACCCGGAAGTCTCGCTCTGGTCGCACTATTCGGAAGCGCCGTTCATCGCCGTCTCGGCCGCGCAGGCGCAGCGGCTCGCCGGGTTGACGGTGGCCGGCGTGGTGCATCACGCGGTCGACCCCGCGGCGCTTCCCTTTCGGCCGGACCCCGAAGACTACCTGCTGTTCCTGGGCCGCTTCACGGCCGGCAAGGGCGTACGCGAGGCCATCGACGCGGCGCGGCGCAGCGGCATGCGTCTCGTACTCGCGGCGGCGGAGAACGACTATTACCGCGACGTGGTCGCCCCGCTCGTCGACGGCGACCGGGTCGTCCATCGAGGCGAGGTCGACTCGGCCGGGAGGGCGGCGCTGCTCGGCGGCGCGCGCGCCCTGCTCTACCCCGTGCAGTCCGAGGAACCGTTCGGCCTGGTGCTGGCCGAGGCGATGACCTGCGGCACGCCGGTGGCGGCGCTCGACCGCGGCGCGGTCGCCGAGTTGGTGGACGACGGGGTCACGGGCCGCGCCTTCGACAGCCTGGAGGAGCTGGTGGCGGGCATCCCGCGGATCACGACGCTCGACCGCGCGAAGGTCCGCGCCCGCGCCCTCGAACGCTTCCACCCGGACCGGATGGTAGAGGGGTACGCCCGGATCTACGCGGCTTTGGCGGCGGCCCGGCGGGGCGTGCGAATCACCGTGAACCCGACTCAGCGCACGAAGAGCGACCCGCCGCCGAGCTCGTAGAAGACGATCGGGACGAAGTCGTTCGCCGTCCACGTCGCCTCCCGCCCCCACTGCGCGTCGTAGGCGGCGGTAGGCGCCGCCTCCATCACCCGCTCCAGGGTATAGCCCTCCGCGATCATCGCCTGCACGCGATCCCGCACGTCGACGATCATGTCCAGGAACTCGATCATCGCGTCGCGCCCGACGACCTGCAGCCCGTGGCCCGGAATCACCCGCGTGGCCGGCCCCGCCATGCCGATCGCCTTCTCGAGCGCCGCGACGGTGCCCGCGACCGTGCCGCCGTTGTAGACGTCGACGATCGGGTAGCTCGTTGTCCGGAACACGTCGCCGAGGTGCAGCACGTCGGATTCCGGGAAGTGCACGAAGGTGTCGCCGTCGGTGTGGGCGGCCGGCGCCAGGAACGCCCGCACCTTCTCGCCGTTGAAGTGGAAGCTCACCGCGTCGTTGTAGGTCACGACCGGCCGCGCGCCGGCGGCGGGACGCGGCGCGAAGCTCCCGCCGCGGCGCGGGAAGCGAAGACGCTCCAGCGCGCGGACCCGCACGTTGTCGTGCGCGAAGATCAGAACGTCCCGATCCGCCAGCGGTGCGTTGCCGCCGATGTGGTCGGGGTGCACGTGCGTGTTGATCAGGAAGCGGATCTCGCCGTCGGACACGCTCCGCACCGCGGCCACCAGCCGCTCGGCGAGCGGTGCGAACAGCGAGTCGACCAGCAGCACGCCGTCCGGCCCGGCGAATACGCCGACGTTGCCGCCGCCGCCGGGGCGCTTCACCATGTGGACCTGCCCCGCCACGGGCACGACGGTCAGCTCAACGCCGGCGAACGGGTCGGTGGGGTTCTGCGCTCCAGCTACCGCGACGGCCACGATGCAGGCCGCGGTCAGAACGGCCAGTACGGTACGAGGTTGTCTGATCATGGACGCCTCCCGCCTCATGCTCCGAAGTCCTCCCGGAACCGGTCCATCTGGTGCATCCGCTCATGCAGAACGGTGACGATACCGATGTCTCCGTCGCTCAGCGTCTTCCAGTAGACGAAGTGCTTCTCGTACCGGAAGACGTAGCCATCCACCCCGAACGCGGCCGGTACGGGACGTGATGGAACTCCGCCGCCAGCGATTCTCCCGAATGCCTCGAAGAGCCCCGTGATGTACGTGTCGGCGCGGGCCGCCCCCCATCGCTCCCGGGAATAGCGGTAGATCTCGTCGATGCGAAGCGCGGCCGCCTCCTGGACCCGGACCACCCTCATTCGCCGGGCCGCACCCTGTTCCGGGAGATGACGTCGGCAGCCGAGAGCGAATGGAAGGAGGAGTCCGGCGCCGCGAAGGCACGCACCAGCTCGGCCTTGAGGCGCTCGTACGCCTCCTGCTCGGACCGCTCCTTGTCACGCCGGATGAGGTCGCGAACGTACTCGCTGATGTTCTCGTAGGATCCGTCCTCACCGACATTGGCCGCGACGAAGTCGCTGAGCGCACCGCTGAGGCGAACCGTCATCGTGGTCGTGCGTGGCATGGCGTGTTCCTCGGCTGCCGCGTATTCATCATAACCAATATTTTGCACATCTCAGCGTGCCGGCGACATCGCGGTGCTGCAAGGTCGCCATCCTCGTCTCCGCCACCCGTGGCGTGCCGGGCCGTCCGTGACGTACGCTTCCACCGTCGCAAGCACATCGACCATGCCGGCCCCCACGAATCTTCGCGTCCGTTCGCTGCTGGCGGTCCTCGCGCATCCGGACGACGAGTCGATCGCGTGCGGCGGCCTGCTGGCGTGGTGCGCCCATCTGGGAGTCGACGTGTCGCTGCTGTGCATGACACGCGGCGAGCACGGTCGCGGCTCGACGGCGGGCAGCGAGAAAGGAACCCTGCGATCCAGCCTGTGCGTGACGCGCGACGAGCACGGTGAGAGCCCGGGAGAGGTCGCACGGAAACGGCGGCGGGAGTTGGAGGCGGCCGCGCGAGCGCTCGGCATCGGCGCCGTGACGCTGCTCGACCACGAGGACGGCATGCTGCCCTGGCTTGCCGCCGGTCCGCTGCGGTCCGAGATCGAAGGGGCGATTCGCGTGCGCCGGCCGGAGGTCGTCGTCACCTTCGATGCCGACGGTCTCTACTGGCACCCGGACCACATCGCGGTGCACGAGCTGACGACGGCCGCCGTCATGGCGCTGCGCGACGACGCACCGGCTCTTTACTACGTCACGATGCCTTCCGGATCGATGCGCGCCGTCGCGGATCATGCCGCGGAGACGTTGCGGGGCGGCGCGGCCAACGAGCCGCCATCCGGTGGCGCTTCGGATCCAGGACGCCGGAGAGACTCCACGAAACGCCGCCCGCCGTCGTCGATTCTCGGGGTTGCGGATCCGGATGCGTTCGGTTCGGGTGCGCCGGCGCCGACACTGGTCGTCGACGCGGGCGTCTTCGCGACACGGAAGCTTGCCGCGCTAGCCTGCCACGCGTCGCAGTTCCGGGACAGCGCACTGGCCTACGTCACCGAGCAGGATGCCCCTCGCCTGCTGGGCATCGAACACTACCGGCGGGCGGCGGCCGGCGCCGCGGGCCGCACGTTTCTCGAGGACCTCGGCTCACCACCCGAGCCATTCGCCGGGCCCCGCCATGCCGGCGACCGCCCCCCGGGCGGAGGCCGAACGGCGCCGCCATGCTGATCGAGACTCTCGACCTCCTCCGCTGCCCGTTCTGCGGCACCCGCCTGTCGGTAATCGAGAACGCCGCGCTCGACCGCGGGCGGGACCGCATCGAATCCGGCGTTCTGGGCTGCGAGTGCTGCGCCTTCCCGGTGGTCGCAGGGATTCCGGTCCTGATCGCCGACGACGCGACACGGGATGCGATGCACGCGCTGGAGGCGGGACGGCGCGACGACGCCCTCCACATGCTGCGCGGCCTGGAGGGCGCGCGGCTCGACGCGTTTCGCGAGATGACCTCGGTTGCCGGCCGGGCGACGTATCGCGATCTCCTCGGCGTGCTCTGCCTGGACGCCGAGGCGGACTATATGCTTCATCGGTTCTCGGACCCGACCGCCCTGCTCATCGAGGCGTTGCTCGACGCGCTGGGACACCGCGGGCATCCGGCCGGCGGCGGCGACCGAACTTGCCGCGTCGGCCCGCAGGCACACGCCGGCGCCGGAGCATCCGACCGACGGGGGCGCGGCGCGGCTCCACCCCGCCGCGCACTCGACCTGTGCGGCGGCTCAGGCCATCTCACCCGCATGCTGCTGCGTCAGCCCGCGTGCGCGGGCGCGGTCCTCGCCGACGTCCACTTCTGGAAGCTCTGGCTCGCCGCCCGCATCCTGGCCCCGCGCTGCGAGCCCATCTGCTGCGACGCCAACAGCCCGCTGCCGTTCGCGGACGACCGGTTCGCGATGGTACTTCTGAGCGACGCGTTTCCCTACATCTGGCACAAGCGGCTGCTCGCCGGCGAGATGCAGCGGGTCGCGACCGGCGACGGCGTGATTGCCATGCCGCACCTGCACAGCGCCCACGGCGAGAACTACTCCGCCGGCGACACCCTCTCGCCCGCCGCCTACTCGAACCTCTTCGCAGCGCTGAAGCCCAGGCTCTTCGACGACCGACATCTCCTGGACCGCGTCCTCGACGACCGGGTCCTCGATCTCGCGAACCACACGCTACCGGCCGCATGCGGCGACACGCCGTCGATAACCCTCGTGGCCAGCCGCGATCGCGGGCTGTACCGGCACTACCCGGTGGCCGACCCGCTCGACGTGACCGGCGTGCTGGCGGTCAACCCGCTCTACCGCGTCGACTACGCGGAGGGCGTCTCGCGGCTCACGCTCACCTTTCCGACCGCGGAGTACGAGGACGAGTTCGCGCTCGTCAAGCGGTACCTGCCGGCGAGCGTCACCGTCGACGCCGACCTGCGGGGCAAGATCGCCCCCGCCGACATCGGAGACCGGCACGCCGAGCTTCGTCGACGACGAGTGCTGCTCGACCTACCAAGCCGTTACTGTTGACCGGTCCTCCCGAAACAGCATTGAGTACCAGACCACCGAGTTTCCACGTCGCGGCCCTGTACTCGATACCTGCACGCGCCGCGCTCAGTCCTGAAGAATCCGAAACGGGTGGTTCCCGGCTTCCCATGCCCGCATATCCGTCCACAACGTCGTCGCCTGCAAGTCGGCTGGCGTAAAGCCGGAGCGGAGAATGCTCGAAATGTGCTCCTGGCCGACACCCGCTCCGACGTTGCCGAGAACACGGCCCAGTCCTATTCTCAGAATACGCGCCATGTCGTGGCCGCGAACGACACGCCATGGATCAGCAACCGGCAACTGTCCGATGCACCGTTCCACAACTTCTTCATCGCACGTTGAACCATCCTTCACCACTGCGTGAAGCAATCCCTGCTCGTCCACCGCGCACGTCTCGACATCGACGAAACGCGGTACGCGAATTGCGGAACTGTCGATATCGAGCCCGTCGCGCAGGGCTGCGAACCTCAGTCGTCCGAAGACCAGTGCCCGTTCCAGCAACGCGCCGCGCACATCCGTTCCCGCATCTCTTTCGAACCGGCCGATCTTCGATTCGTCACCGTATTCCGCAAGCACCTTTTCGAAAGCGGACGAGCGACAAAGAAGACACTCCAGATCGTGACCGTCCGTTCCCACCACGTTCGGCGTACCGAAGTCGACATCCATCAGGCTGTCACAGTCATCGTCCACAATCCCCAATACTCCGTCGATCCTCTCACCATCGAGCCTTCGAATACCACCGATGACATTGTGCTTGCCTTCACCATCCACGAGCTCACACTCTTCGCACCTCCTCGGTCGCCAGAATCGCATATCCGTCACGCCCTCGACAACCAGAAATGCGCCGGCGTGTTCCGTGCGCATCATCTTGATCTCCGAGGCGATCGTGCCCGGATCTTTGTGGCCGGTCGGCATTCAGGCAGGATCCCCCAGAGCAACCATCAAGTCGTCTCTGTCGCCGACGACGTACGGCGAATGCGTCGCGACCAGCACGTCGAAATTCGACAGTTCGACGATCTTCAGCAAGTCGGGAAGAAAGCGCTTCTGCCAGGCCACGTGGAGGGAAAGCTCGGGCTCGTCGACGAGCACTATCGTGTTGGACCGAACCCTGAACAGCAGGTCGTAGTGGAGGACCAGCTCCTGTTGCTCTCCCGACGAGAGCGCCCGTAGCGCCAGGTCTTGGCCCATACCGCTCCTGGCGACGAATCCGTGCTCTCTATCCAGCGCGATCCTCTTGTGTCGATATTTCTGATTCACGTTATCCAGAAGAACGTGAACGCGTCTTGCGAGATCTTCCAGCACCTGCAGTTTCCGCTCGGTGTCCTGAATGTACAGGGTCATGACCCGGATCCGCGCGGTATCCATGTCGCCGAGCTTGTCGACCGGGAATGGATGTGTGGGGGTCTCGTCCAGGACTCCGATTCTCTTCAACTCCTCCGTCTTGCGATCCAGTTCGGACATCCGTTCCTTGAGTTCGTCGACGGCCAGCTCATCCGTCGCCGAAATCAAGCGCTGCGGGAAGGACTGGTCAAGCGCCTGGGACTCGCGGCCGTACTGAACCATCTTATCGGCGATCCGTCGCCGGAAATGCTCACTGCATTCGTCCACCGCGAAGATGGGTGGTTCACGCCGTAGCGATCTCCGGTAGCCGAAGCGCGAAAAGGCGCTCAAGTCCGTCCGCACCAGGCGCTGGGCCTCGATGAAGTGGGCGCGAGCGTGCCCGAGAAATTTGTCGAACCAGATCGTCTGCTCTCCGTCGGTGTCTCCCTCCGAGTATCGTGAGACAACTTCCGAAGCGTCGAGCACTAGGTCATCGCGCATGTCGATCCAGGCGTCGGCGGTCCCAGGGTGCGGACGCAGATAGTCGATCTTCGCCGCTATCCTGCCTGCCGGGGACAATTCGTCGAGGCTTGCCGAGTGCGGCCGTCCTTGTGTGAACAACCGCAGTTTGTAGCCGCCGCCGGGCTCTTCGCCCGTAGCCGTCACTTCCACGGTACTGCCATCACGAAACTCCAGGAAGAAGCGGGAGAACGGAATGCCACGAATATAGCCGAGGCGCCGCCTGAGCAGCGCGTCGACCATCCCCAGAACGACTGTCTTGCCAACGCCGTTGGGGCCATGCAGAAGCGTGACTCGATCCTCGAGCTTGAGGTGAATGTCGTGGTTGTAGGTCCCGAAGAGGCCGTCCACCGCGATGCGCTGCAGCCTCAGCAACTCCGATTCGGCCATTGAATCAGTCCCAGCCTCCGAATTTGGACATCGCTTTCAGTCTAGCATCGCATGCGTCGCGCGCGAACTGCTCAGGGGACCATCCTCTCGCCGGAATCCTCCGCGTCCCCGAACGCGTCGAGGAGCAACGGCAGCAGCGCGTCCATGCGGGCCAGCGTCGCCCCGCCCGGCGGCAGGCCGTCCGCGAACCCGCTACCCCGCAAGCGATCCAGCAGCGCCGGACGGCTGGCGACAACGTGCACCGGCACGTCCCAGGAGGCGCCTTCGCCGCTCACCAGGGCCGGCGGCTGGTGGTCGCCGACCAGGATCATCACGAGGTCGCGGTCTCCGCGCAGCCGCAGGTACCCCCCTACCGTCGCGTACGCGTAGCGGAGCGCCTGCACGTAGCTCGGACCCAGGTTCATCCAGTCCGGCTGCTCGGACCAGGCTGCCCACAGCTCGTCGTCGTCATAGGGCCGCGCCGAGACCACCCGCTCCCAGTCGGGTTGGTACGGCGGTGCCGGAGTGAAGGGCGCATGGGTGGTGATGGTCGTGAAGAAGACGAATCGCGGCTCTCGGTCGCGCGGCTCGATCTCCAGGCGATCGACGCGGGCCAGCGCGTACTGGTCGTTGATGCTCCACCAGCCGAACGGCGGCCCGCGGTAGTCGAGCCGGTCGTGGTCGTAGATCTCGTCGAACCCGTAGAAGGCGCCCTCGGGCCAGGGGACGAGCAGACCCGGCGCTATCGCCAGCGCGCGATAGCCCCCGCGCTGGAACACCGTCACCAGCGTGTCGCGCTCCTGCGCCATCAGCCGCACGTTGCTCCGGTCGTCGCGCACCTCGGTGCCGGACAGCAGGCTGATGTGGGCGAGCCACGACTCGCCGCCGAAGGTCGTCGACTCAACCCGCGCCGAGACGACCTCCCGTGCCGTGTCCCGAATGTCTGCCGTCAACTGCGCCCGACTCGCGGCGAGCGCCTCCACGAACGCCGGGCGCTCCCAACTGACGACGCCGTACGACTCCATGAAGACGAGCAGCACGTCGGCCCCCGCCACGCGCGAGAGGTCCGAGCGCAGCACCGGCGGGGGTCCGAGCGCCGCGACCCCGGCGCCGCTCATCTCGTAGGCCAGCTCGTACGCCTCGCGGGCGTAGGCGGAGGCGACCGGATCGGCGAACCGCAGGCGCTCCACCGGCCGCCAGCCGGCCTGCTCCGCGGCGAAGAGCGCCGCCAGAAGCCCCGCGGCGGCGCCGAGCAGCCGCCTCCCCGCCGGAGCCTCCACCGCACGGGCGATACGGCCGACGCACCAGCGTGCGGCGGCATAGACGGCGACGGGCGCGGCGACCGCCGTCCCCAGGAACAGCGCCATCTGCCACGGCTCGGCCACCGTCGCGAACATCGCGCCCACGCTGGGCACGTGGCGCAGGTCCCAGTAGGGATTGACGTCCCGCCCATAGAGCGCGCGCGTCGTGACGTCCACGTAGCGTCCGGCGAGCAGCAGCACCCAGACGACGGCCGCCCCCCGCAGGAACCGCGCGGAGACGCGGCCGGTCCACCACCGGAGGCACACGAGGCCCAGAATCGCCGCCGCCAGATCCGGCGACACCTCGGCGGTCGGGCGGACGGCCAGCGTCGGCCAGACGTTGCGGAAGGTCAGCGACAGGTTGAGGAGCAGAATCGCGCCGGCGACCGCAACCCACGCGCCGAGATGCCGGAGGGCGTCTCGCGGCGCGACGCGCGGCCGCCGCAATCCCGGGGCACGCGCAGGACGCGAGGCGTCTGCGGACACGAACGCCGCCTACCTGAGGCTGAACGGCAGCGCCCGGCCGCCGATGGTCAGTGCGAGCAGGCTGCCGAGCACCGGCGGCCCGAAGCCGTTCGTCAGATACCCCAGACCCGTGAACATGATGCCGCTCGCGAAGTGGAAGTTGAGCACCATGAGCAACGCCAGGCCGGCCGTGACGCGCACGCTGAAGCCGACAATCAGGGCCGCGCCGGCGGCGAACTCCGCCAGCGGCACGACGCGCGCGAAGAGCGGGGCGAACGGGATGCAGATCGTTTCGAGGTACCAGAGGCTGTTGCCGGAAGTGAGCTCGCGCCAGCGCTCCAACTCGGCCAGCAGCGGGACGCTGCTGAGCAGCCAGCCGACCTTCTGCCCCGCCATCAGGATCAGGAACAGCCCCATGAACATCGACAACGCTCGCAGGCCGACGCCCGCACCAGTACCCTGGAAGGACATGCTGGCCATTGTAACCGCGCGCGGTTCCATCCCAGAATGGGAATGCGTGGAGAAGACCGCCGTCCCGCCGCCCCCCGGTCGCATCGCAACCGCTCTTCGTCCCTCCCGACGCCGCGGTCGCCGCAACCAGGGACCTGTCGCGTGAGCGCCCTGCGCCGCGCCGCGGGGCTGGCGCGCTCCCTGCTCGTGTATCACGCGATTCCGGGACGGCAGCGAAGACTCCGGCGCCTGTACCGGCAGTTCGTGACGCCCGGCGATCTGGTCTTCGATCTCGGGGCCCACGTCGGCAACCGGACGCGGGCGTTCCGCGCGCTCGGATGCCGCGTCGTCGCGCTCGATCCGCAACCCGACTGCGCCCGCCTGCTGCGCGCCGTCTTCCGCCGGGCGCGCGGCGTCACCGTGGTCGAGTCGGCGGTCGGGGCAACCGACGGCCGGCTGCAACTGACGATCAACGAACGCCATCCCACCCTGAGCACCGCGGCGGACGGATGGCGCGCGGAACGGGAACGCGACCCCCGCTTCGCGAACATCCGCTGGAACCATACCGTGACGGTTGCGTGCACGACCCTGGACGGACTGATTGCCCGCTTCGGCGAGCCCGCCTTCGTGAAGGTCGACGTCGAGGGCAGCGAGCCCGACGTGCTGGCGGGTCTCGGACGGCCGCTCGCGAGCCTGTCGTTCGAGTATCTGCCGGGCGCACTCGACGCCGTGCGCGCCTGCGTGGCGCGGCTCTCCTCCCTGGGCCGCTACCGGTACAACTGGTCGCCGGGCGAGTCGTTCGAGCTCGCCGGGCCCGACTGGCTGACCGGCGACCGGCTGGCCGCGGTCCTGGCGACGGCCGCCGCCCAGCGTCGCTCGGGCGACGTCTACGCCCGTCTGGACGAGGGGGACGGCGGGCGATGACGGCGCGCTTCGACCCCACCCACGTGCAGCGGTACTACGACCGTCACACCGCGACGTTCCTGCGCTACGGGCAGGGCGGCGGCGCCGGCGCCATCCACCGCGCGGTGTGGGGACCGGGCGTCGAATCCCGGGAGGCGGCGTTCCACTACGTCGAGGACCGCATCGCCGATCAGCTTCGCGCCGCCTTGCCGGCCGGGACCGAACCCTCGGTCGTCGACCTCGGCTGCGGCGTCGGGGGCAGTCTCTGCTATCTCGCCGGGCGGCTCCCGATCCGCGGCGCCGGCGTCACGTTGAGCCCGCTGCAGGCCCGTCTCGCCACCGAGCGCATCCACGCCGCCGGCCTCCACGATCGCATCCGCTGTCTGGAAGGCGACTACGCGGACCCCGGGCTCGCGCTGCCCGCCGCGGACCTGGCGTACGCCATCGAGTCGTTCGTCCACGGACCCGACCCCGCCGGCTTCTTCGCCCAGTGTGCGCGCGTCGTCCGGCCGGGCGGCCTGCTGCTCATCTGCGACGACGTCCGGCGCGCGGGCGGCGGCGCCGCGGCACGCCGCAGCATCGAGCGCTTCCGCCGCGGGTGGCGCATCAACACCCTGCCGGACCGCGAGACGCTTCGCGCCCTTGCCGCAGAGGCGGGATTCGAGCACCGCTCGACCGACGACCTGACGCCGTTCCTCGAGACGGGGCGACCGCGCGATCGCGCGATCGCACTGCTCGCGGCGCTGGTCGGCTGGCTCCCGGTCGACGCGCGGCTCGGCCACCTGACGGGCGGCAGCGCGCTCCGGACCTGCCTGCGCCGCGGCTGGATCGGATACGATCTCGCGCTGTTCCGGCGCGCCGGCGGTCCGGCCACGGCCCATGCCTGACGATCCGATCCCGCACTGGCAGTCGCTGACCGGCCCCGAGGCGGCGCAGTTCGCCCGCCGCGATCCGGTTCTCGTGCTGCCGCTGGCCGCCATCGAGCAGCACGGCCCCCACCTGCCGCTGTCGACCGACGCCGACATCGGACGCGGCCTGCTGGCGCGCGCCATGACGCGGCTGCCCGCCGACTTCCCGGTCCGTGTGCTGCCGCCGCTGCCGATCGGCGCCAGCACCGAGCATGCCCATGCGGGACTCGCCGGCACGCTCCACGTCGAGTCCGGCGACCTCGCCGCGGTGATAGTGCGCCTCGGCGCCGCCCTGGCCGGGTACGGCGTCCGGCGCCTCGTGCTGAGCAACAGTCACGGTGGGAACCGCCATGCCATGGAGACCGCGGGGCTGCAGCTTCGGCGCGAGCATGGCCTGCTGGTCGTCAAGGCCACCTACTTCTCGTTCGCGCCGGCGCCGGACGTCGACCTCCCGGATTCGGAATGGCGGCACGGGCTGCACGGGGGCGCGGTCGAGACGGCGATGATGCTGCACCTGCATCCGGACCGGGTGCGGACCGAACAGGTGGCGCGCTTCGCGTCCCTGGGCCAGGAGCTCGAGGCCGCCGGCTCTGGAATCCTCCCGGAGGGATCGGCGGCGTTCGCGTGGGTGGCGGGCGATCTGAACCCCCGCGGCGTCACCGGCGACGCCCGTCTCGCCACCGGGGAGATGGGCCGGCGGCTGGTGGAGCACTACGGCGACACGCTGGCGGCGATCATCCGCGACACCCGGGCGTTTCCGGTCGAACGACTCGCCTGAACGGGCGCCGGCCCGCCTACTTGGTTGGGGGCGCGCCGGACAGCATGTCCTCGAGCCAATGGCCGGCGCGCTGCAACTTCGCCTTCACGTAGGGCAGGTTGTGGCGGTTGAGGGTGCCGTACAGGGGACGGCGGTCGTACACCTCGATGCCCCCGCTCTGCAACGCGTCCATCTTCGCGGGATTGTTCGTCAGCAGCAACACCCGCTTCACGTCCAGCTCCTTGAGCATCGCCACCGCCGCGACGTACTCCCGCTCGTCGGCGCCGAAGCCGAGCACGCCGTCGGCGTCGACCGTGTCGAGGCCATGCTCCTGCAGCGTGTACGCGCGCAGCTTGTTGGCCAGCCCGATGTCGCGTCCTTCCTGGCCCATGTACAGCAGCACGCCGCCGCCGGACCGGGCGAAGTGCCGCAGGCTGCCCCGCAATTGCTCTCCGCAGTCGCACCGCAGGCTGCCGAAGAGATCTCCCGTCAGGCACGCCGAGTGGATGCGGACCGGCACCGGATCCGGCCAGTCGCCCTGGCGCCCCACCAGCACCGCCACGTGCCCGAGCAACCCGTGCGCCTCGCGAAAGAAGACGAAGCGGGCATACTCGGCCTCGGCCAGCGGGACGGGTCCCTCGCTGACCTGCGTGACGCGCACGTCCACGCTGCGGGCCATCTCCTCGATCTGCGCGCTCGTCACCGACAGCGTTGCCCCGCTGGCGATGCGATCGCGCAACGGCACGGAGTCCCGGGCATCGGCCGCCACGCTCACCACCGCCGGCAGCAGCCGTCCGAGGCGCGCCAGCGCAAGCCCGCCGATCTCGACGGTGGTCGCGGTTCGCACGTCCCGCGGGTCGATCGAGAACCGGCCCTTGGCCATCGCCAGGTGCAGAATCTGCTCGGGGCCCTCCCCGTTCAGCGAGAGGCTCATGCCGCGAGCCCCTTCCATGGCGGCGGTGGGAACGAGCCCCATCGATGTGGCGCGGTGGCGCGTCACCACGAGGCGCAACTGCCCCTCCCCGCGCAACGTCTCCAACGCCGCGTCGGTCAGTCCATCGACCGAGGCGATCAGCGCGGCGCGCTCACCCGCCGCCGTGATGTACACCGACCTGCCCTGCCGCAGGTCGAACAGTGCGCGTTCCGAGTCGTACATTCCCATGCGTCACAGTCGTTACGGTGGTTTACTCTGCTGCTACTCTAACAGCCCTTGGCAAGCCGTCCGCCCGAACCGATGCGCGCCGCCGCCGCCAACGAGGGTACGCGGCTCGACGAGCAAGCTGCCTGGAGCCTGGTGCGCACAGTCCGTCCAGGTGCCCGCACCCTCGCGCAAGTGCATGATTCCAGAACGGATGTGTCGCTGCAAGTGTATCCCTCCGGCGCATGGGACACACCAGCGCGGTTGACCGAGGAGGCGCGCCAGGTCCTGGATCTGTTCCTCCCGCTCCAACTGCAGTCCGACCTCGTCATCGCCCAGGCCGGGCAGAGTCTCGACGGCCGCATCGCCACCGACAGCGGACATTCGCACTACGTGACCGGTCCGCGGGACATACTACGCCTCCATCGATTGCGCGCCCTCGTCGATGCCGTGATCGTGGGGGCCGGAACCATCGCGGCCGACGATTCGAGGCTGACCGTGCGAGAAGCCGAGGGTGACAACCCGGTACGAGTCGTCATCGACCCGAACGGCCGCCTCGACCGGTCGCGACAGGTCTTCCGAGACGGAGCGGCACCGACCGTGGTGATCCGGCGGAGCCGGCAGGAGGATCCGGAGCGACGCCGCGCCGAGCGTGAGGCCTCCGCGCGCCCGTGCCTCGCGCCGGGCGGCGACACGGCCATCGACCTGCCCGCCGGCCCGTCCGGAACCATCGACCCGCACGACGTGCTGGCGGCGCTTCGGGACCGCGGCTGCCGCCGCTTCCTGATCGAGGGCGGCGGGGTTACCGTGTCGAGATTCCTGGATGCCGGCGCGGTGGACCGGCTGCACGTCGCGGTCGCGCCCCTGCTCATCGGATCGGGCCGGCCGGCCTTCACCCTGGCGCCGATCGCGACCCTGGAGCAGGCGATCCGCCCCGCGTGCAGGGTGTTCCGTCTGGGCGAAGACGTCCTCTTCGACCTCGATCTGCGCGCGCCGATCAGGCCGGCAACGCCAGCAGATCCAGGTGGCCGACCGTGAGCCCGAAACGGCCGCTCTCGATCGTCGCTCGCCGGCGTTCCGCCCAGGCCCGTACGCGCGCGGCGCCGCCACAATCCGCACCGTCGCCGGGCACGTCCCCGAGCTCGTCCGCCGCCGCGGATTCCCAGCCGTCCACGAGCGCCTCCGCCAGCGCCGCGTCGTCCGGTCCGAGCCGCCACGGGCTCTGCAACGACCAGGCGCGGTAGCCCGCTTCGCGGAACAGGGTTTCCGCCATCAGACCGGCCATCGGACCGAGCGCCGGGCCGAGCCCCTTGTCCCGCCGCTGATGGGAGTTCACCGCCCGCCGGACGAGTGCGTCGTCCGGATCGTCCGCCGGCCGGCGGCCGTCCGCCGCCGTCCACTGAATCGTCCCGTCGTAGGTCAGGGCGAACAGCGCCGCGCAACGGGCGTCGCGGCAGGCTTCGGCCAGCCCGCGCAGCCAGTCTCTGGACACCAGATCGAGGAGCGCCGAGCCGGTCGCTAGGTCGACGTCCGAGTCGCGGATCGCCTCGAGTCCGGCGTCGGCCAGATCGCCCACGAAGCGCTTCACCTCCACCCCGTCCGGCGCCGTCGCGCGCTTGAGCAGGTCCCCATCGCGGTCGACCAGCGTCCAGCGCCCCACCCCCGGCAGCCGCGGGGCCAGGTACCGCAGATTCGAGCCCGTTCCGCTGCCCAGGTCGACGACGCGCGTCCAGCCCCCCGCGCGCCAGGCCGGCGCCAGGAGGGACATCGCGGCGGCCGACCGCGACCGGTGGTCGACCGGCTCGCGCAGCGCGAGCCACGCCGGATCGAACGTCTCGCTCATATCGCCGGCGAGTCCTCGTAGGCGTTCGTCAGCTCGCCGACGCCGTCGATGCGCACCGTCACGACGTCGCCGTCCCGCAGCGAGCCGACACCCACGGACGTACCGCACGCGATGACGTCGCCCGGCTCCAGGGTCAGGTCGAACGACAGCCGGCTGATCAGATCCGCCGGACTGAAAACCATGTCCGTAACCGGATAGTTCTGGCGCTCCTGACCGTTGACCTCGGTTCGCACGCGCAGCGCCGACGGATCGAGGCCCGTCGCCACCGCGGGGCCGAGGACCCCGAACGTGTCGGCCGCCTTCGACCGCGTCCACTGCGGAAAGCTCGGATCCTTCTTCAGCAGCCCGATCGCCGTCACGTCGTTGACGCACGTGCAGCCGAACAGCGCCTCCAGCGCCTCGGCCGGCGCCGCGTTGCGGCAGGTCCGGCCGATCACCAGGCCGAGCTCGCCTTCGAAGATGATCTTGCCGTCGTAGCCCCGCGGGCGCCGGATTGGCCGCCCGGGCCCGTTCAGCGACGTGTTGGCCTTGATGAAGTAGAGCGGCTCGGCCGGCACGCTGCCGCCCATCTTCTCGATCAGGGCGTGGAAGTTGTTGGCGAGGCCGACGATCTTGCCCGGCGCGACCGGGGCCAGCAGCTCGACCTCGGCGCGGGGAATACCGGCGCCGGCCGGTGCGTGGCGGCCGAACGGGTCGCCCTCGTGCGGCGTGACGACGCCGTCCTCGAGCGTCCCGAATCCGGTGCCGCCGTCGTGCAGAAACCGTACCCAGTGCATCGTCACCTCATGTCCTCATCGCGTCCCCGTCGTCGTGCGCCGGCGCCGCCGCCCTGCTTCGCGAACCGGTCGCGTCGGGCGCCAGGGCCAGAAGCTGCGTCTCGAACGTCCGTGCCGCCGCCGTCCAATCGGGCAGCGCCGACGCGTGGCGGCGGGCCCCCGCCGCAAGCCCGGCCCGGCGGGCCGCACCGGGGCCCGGCGCCTTCCCGGCTGCCGTTGCCGTCTGCGTCTCTTCCGAGTCCAGCAGCGATCCGAGCGCCGACGCCAGCGCCGCGTCGTCGCCCGGCGGCACCAGCAACGCGGCGTCCCCCGGCAGCGTATGGGGGATCGCGCCGCCGGTCGTGCTCACCACCGGCAGCCCGCGGACCAGCGCTTCGGTCAGCACCATGCCGTACCCCTCGTAGTGCGACGCGAGAACGAAGAGCGAGCTGGCGGCGTAGATGCGGTCCAGGGCCGCACGCTCGCATTCTCCGGCGAAGCGGACGCGCCCGGCAAGCCCGCGCTCCTCCGCCAGCGCCCGCACCCGCCGCGCATGGTCGGGCGCCCGTTCCAGACTCCCGGCACAGACGCATCGCCACGACAGATCGCGGAGCCGCGCGAGAGCCCGCACCAGCACGTCGTGCCCCTTGCGCGGAACCACCGACGCCACCGAGAGCAACTGCGGCGGCTCGCCCGGCGCCGGTCCGGCCGCGGGCGGCGCCGGATCCGTCCCCGGCGGCGCGACACGCACCCGGGCCGCGTCCACCTCGAAGCGCCCGAGACCGCGCGCCGTGAAGCTGCTGGTCACGATCACGCCGGCCACCGCGGCCAGACTGCGCCGTTCCCGGTCCCGCAGACGCCTGCACACCGCCGCCGGAAGGCCCGTCTCGTCGGAGAGCGGATGGTGCACCAGGGCCAGGATCCGCAGCCGCTCCCGGTGCGCGACGACCGGCTCGGGCAGACCGCCGAGAGCCAGTCCGTCAATCAGCACCCGCGAGCCGTCGTCGAGCCCCGCCAGCACGCGAGAGAGGCTCGCGCCCGCCGCGGCGTCGGCGTCCGGGAACGCCCCCTGCAGGCCGTGCACGTCCACGCGCCAGCCGCGGCGGCGCAGCCCTTCCGCCATCCGGGCGTCGTAGATGTAGCCTCCGGTCTGCTGGTCGAGCGCCCCGGGGACGACCAGATGCAGCCGGCGTGCGCTCACGGGCGCCCCTCGTAGCGCCCCCAGGCGACGTGGGACTCGTGCAGCGTCACCGCGATGGAGGTCAAGCCGGCGGCGCCCGCGCCGAGCGCTCCCGACCGCATCGCGGCCGCGAGCCGCTCGAAGATCTCGCGGGCCAGAAACTCGGTCGTGGTGTTGCGGCCGGCGAAGGCCGGCTCGTCGTCGAGGTTGCGGTAGTTCAGATCGCTCAGGATCTCCTTCAGGACCACCCCGGCGCGGCCGATGTCGACCACCATGCCGTCGGCGTCGAGCGCCGGCCGCGCGAACGTCGCGTCGACGACGTAGGTGGCGCCGTGCAGCTTCTGCGCGGGCCCGAACGCCTCTCCGGTGAAGCTGTGGGCAATCATGAAATGGTCGCGGACGTTGAGGCTGTACACGTCGATACCGTCTCCCTGCGCGGTCCCCCGCGCTTCAAGTTCCCGAACCAGCGGTTCCGACGGGGTCGTCGTAGCGGATGCGATGGCAGAGCGCATCGCCCGGCTGCGTGGCCAGCGCGGCCAGCACCGCCGGCAGCTCGTCGAACCCGCTCTCTCCGCTCACCAGTGCATCGAGGCGCGCGTCGGCCAGCAGCGCCAGCGCCAGCTTCAGACGGCGGCCGCGAGACCAGCGCGGCGCGCGGTCCGGCGGCACGTGCCCCACCTGACTGCTGCGGATCGTGAGGCGGCGGGCATGGAACGCCTCGCCCAGCGGCAATGGAACCGGCGACGTACCGTACCAGCTCGCCTCGACGATCGTCGCCTCGCGCCCGGCCGCGGCCAGCGCCGCCCGCAACCCGTCCGGGTGCCCGCTGGCGTGGACGACCAGATCCGCCGTCGCACCCTGCGGCGGATCCGGGCGGTAGGTCAACCCGAGGGCGGCCGCGACCGCCGCGCGCGAGCGGTTGGGATCTACGACCGTGACCTGCGCACCCGGCAGGTCCCGGCACAGGGTCGCGGCGAGCAGCCCGACGACGCCGCCCCCGATCACCACGATCTCGTCGCCGGGCCCCGGCCGCGCGTCCCAGACGACGTTCACCGCGGTCTCCATGTTGGCGGCCAGCACGGCGCGGGGCGGCGGCACGCGCGCCGGCACCGCGTGGACCGCAGCGGCGGGAACGCAGTAGCGGTCCTGGTGCGGATACAGACAGAAGACCATTCGGCCCCGCAAGCGATCGGGCCCCTCCTCCACGATCCCGACGCTGCCGTAGCCGTACTTGACCGGCGCCGGGAAGTCGCCCTCCTGGAACGGCGCCCGCATCGCGGCATGTTGCGACGGCGGCACCGCCCCCCGAAACACCAGCGCCTCGGTACCGCGGCTGATGCCGCTGTAGCGGGTGCGGATCAGTACCTCGCCGGCTTGCCTCGGCGGAAGCTCGGCGGACACAATCTCTCCGTGGCCCGGCGTGCGAATCCAGAACGAGCGAGCGGTCGGCATGGCCGGCATGAGCAGGTCGCGAGTACCGTCCAGAGACCTTATCGCACAAGCGTCATGCCGCGGAGTGGTACGCGGGCGGCCCCGACGAGTCGCTCTACCCAACCGCGCCGCGCCCTGACGGACCTCGGCCTCGGCCTGCTCCCGCTGGCCGCGTGCGCGCTCACCACCTCGCGGCTGCTCAGCCTCTCTCCACAGTACTTCTTCGACGTGGCGGGGATCTACGCCCTGTTGGCGGCTCTCATCGTGCGCTTCATGCCCCGGGATCTTCCTCCGCCCGGGCTGGGGGCGGCCAACCAGATCACCCTGGTCCGGGCCACGCTGGTGATCCCGACGGCGGCCCTGGTCCTGCAGCCTGCCCCGTTCGAGACGATGGCTCTCTGGTGGATCGCCGGCGTCGCGGCGGTCGCGATCGCGCTCGACGGCCTCGACGGCCTCGTGGCGCGGCGCAGCGGGCAGGAGACCGGGTTCGGGGCGCGCTTCGACATGGAGCTCGATTCCTTCCTGATGCTCGCGCTCTCCGCGCTCGTCTGGCGCACCGGCCGCGCCGACGCCTGGGTCCTGCTGGTCGGCGCGCCCCGCTACCTGTTCGTGGCCGCCGGCTGGATCTGGTCCGCCCTGACCGCCGAGCTGCCGCCCAGCTTCCGCCGCAAGACGGTCTGCGTCGTCCAGGGCGTCGCACTGATCGCCTGCCTCCTGCCCGTCATGCCCGTCGAGCACGCGCCCCCCGTGGCCGCGGGCGCCCTGGCCCTGCTGGCATGGTCCTTCGGCATCGACATCATCTGGCTGATCGTGCACGCGCCGGGCCGCGTCCGGCCCCGGCGCGCGTAGGAGCTCCCATGCGAGGACTGCCCGGCGCCGTCATCGTCCTGGCCGCCCTGTCCGCGGCCGGCTGCCTCGGTGACTCCCGATCGGACACCCCGCGCCCGTCGGTGGAGGAGCTGATCGAGAGAGCCGCAGAAGGCGATGCGCAAGCGCTCTTCGAGCTCGGCAACCGCCACGCGGACGGCGACGGGGTAGCCCGCGACAACGTGCTCGCCTACATGTGGTTCGGCCTCGCGGCCGAGCGCTTGACCACCGAGGAGGGATACGAGGCCAGACGGATGCAACTGCGGCTCGACCCCGACATGTTCCGGCATCAGATCACGGAAGCCGAACGGCTGGCCCGCATCTGGAAAGCCCGTCAGGCCGCGCGCGAGCGCGATGTCGAGCGTCGCTGATACCCGGCCCCCGATACCCCGGACATCGGCGCGCCGCGTCACCGGGGCGGGGCTTCGCCGTCCGGTTCACCCTCCGCGGCGGGCCGCAACTCGTCCATTGCGAGCCGGCCGTCGCCGTCGGCGTCCAGCGAGCGTAGCGACTGCGCGGCCGAGGCGATCTCCGACGCGGAAACCGCACCGTCGCCGTCGGCGTCGAGCGCCGCCATGAGCGGGATGCGGGGCGGCTCGGGCCCGCCATCCGCTTCCACCGCCTCCTCCCCCTCGGGACTTCCGGTCTCCGCCGGTTCCGGCTCGGGGGGAGGCTCGGCCTCGACGGTCAGCAGCGCCAGGATCTCCGCTTCGGAGGCCGCCCCGTCGCCGTCCGAGTCGGCGCGGGTCAGGAGGCTCCGGAACTGCGATGCCAGCTCCGTGCGCTCCAGCAGGCCGTCCTCGTCCGCATCGAACGTCATGAACGCAGCCGTCGCCTCCGGCGGGGTCCGCGCCGGCCCCCCGATCGGACCGCCGCGCCGCGGACGCAGCTCGTCCGCCGACAGGTTGCCGTCGCCATCCTCGTCGAGCGTGGCCAGCGATTCGGCCGCCGCGTCCATCTCGGCGGCCGAGATATCGTCGTCGTCGTCCGTGTCCAGGGCGCCGAAGGCGGGCAGCCTGCGCAGGGCGCGATCGTCATCCTCTGCCTGGCCGGCCCCCGACTCCTGTTCCTGAACCGCGGCGACACCCATCGCGGCGAGCGCGATCGTCACCGCCAGCACGACGGCCGCGCCGCGCTCCAGCCCACCTGATTGCATCGTCGACTCCAGTCAGCGGTTCCCGTGCACCCTGATCAGCCGTCGCGCGACGTCTGCGGCCGGCCGAGACCCCAGCCGAGCGAACCGTCGTCCAGCTCCTCCACCGTCTGCCCGAGCACGATGTCGAAGTGGGCGGTCAGCTCGCCGATCCGCGATCCGGGCAGCGGCTCGAAGTCGACGAGGATCGTCTCCTTCGCCACCGGATCCTGAATCCGCGCGGTGAGCCGGTCCTTCGCATTGTCCGGGTGGCCGTTGATCAGCATCTGCGACGTGAAGATCCGCTGCCCGTGCCGGCTGACGGCGAAGTGTATGTGCGGGGTGCGGAAAATATCGCCGATGATGTACGGGACCGGCTTGATGGTGCGAAAGTAGTACTCGCCCTGCACGTTCGTGAGAAAGCGGCCGTAGCCCTGGAAGTTCGAATCGGGCGGCACCTCCTCGTTGACTCCGTCCTGGTGCCGGTACGACTTGTTCGTGTCGCACTGCCAGATCTCGACGAACGCGTTGCGCAAGGGCGTGCCGGCGCGGGTCGTGACCGTGCCGTGGAGATGAGTGACCTCGCCGACCGCCGGCGTGATCGAGTCGTTGACGATCAGCAGATCGTTGTCGGTGTCCAGGGGCATCTCGTCCGGATAGAACGGCCCTTCGAGCGAGCGGCTGCTCGGCGTCGCGATCAGCTCCTCGGCGAGCACGCCGGGCGTCCAGAGGGCGGCGACGCCGAGCGTCCCGGCCCGCAGCGTGCGCTCCAGGAAGACGCGCCGCGGCAGTCGGGCATCGAGTCGCGAGTCACCTCGCGGGCGCGGACGAAACGGCTGGGTCATGGTCATCTCCTCCACGCGATTCGCGATCTAACGATCAGCCGCCGACGGGCGTCCGAAGGGAGGACGCGCAAGCCCCGAAACGAGCAACGCGGCGGTCAGGCCGAAGTACCAGACGGTGCGCATCGACGGTTCCCAGAGCGGCAACGCGCACCAGATGGCGGCGCCGGCGACGCAGGCCGCCCGGGAAATTCCGGCGCCGTCAGGCCGACGCCAAACCATCAAGGTCAGCCCGACGAGCCAACAGCAGAATACGAGCAGGTCACGTTCGTTCACGGTGCGTCCCCCATCGACACGTGCGTGTCCGTCCCGCCATCATAGCCGTGCGACGCACCATCCGCCACCGCCGGATCGGCGTGTCACCGGGGCGCCTGCGCGAGGCTCGCGTCGAGCCGCTCCTCCACCGCGCGGGCGCTCATGGCGCCCTTGTAGACGTACAGGCGGCCGGGCAGCTCCTCGTCCAGCACCTCCTCGCTGACCCGCAGCCGGGTGCTGACCGCGAAGACGACAGGCTGCCGAAGCCCGGCCTGCACCAGGTCGACGCGCCGCCACACCGCCTCGCGGCTCCAGTACCCGAGCGCCTCGAAGTAGACGCGGCGCCCGGCCCCGCGATGGGTGAAGACCAGATCCGGCACGCACAGGCCCACTCCCGGCAGATCGAGCAGCGTGCGGGCGATCTCCACCGTCCACGGCGTCTCCATCTGCCGGAACCGGTCGCGCAGCCGCGCAACCTCGTCCGGCAGGCCCGCATCCTCGTGCGCCGGGTTCGCGGCCGGATCTCCTTCGAGGCGGTACGTCGCGGGCCGCCGCTGCGGCCCCCACAGCACGTCGGCATCGAGCTCCCAGCCGGGGCCGCAGACATCGAGGATCGGCAGCAGGAGCGCCAACCGCAATCCATAGGTCGTGACCGACCGGAACAGGCTGAACGGCCCGTCGATCTCGATGCGGCAGGCGCCGTCGGGAAGCCGGGTCGCGACATACAGCAGCCGGTGGAACTTGAGCCGCCGGAAGAACAGGCGCAGCCCGCGCGGCTCGGGGCGCCGCAAGATGACGACGACGCGCACGGCCCGGAGCAGCACCGCCTGCTTCTGGGCGGTCTCGTAGGCGGCGACCAGCGCGGGGCCGCCGATGGCGTCGAACCTGGCGAGTACGTGGTTCTCCCGCAGGTCGGCGAACAGCGCGTCCCGAACCGCGGCCCCCCGCAGGTCGAGCTCGGCGGCAGCCGCCGCGATGACCGACTCGGCATCGAAGGGCTCGGCGTCGCCCAGGGCCCGCCGGGCCGCGGCGGCCTCCCCGAAAACGCCCCGCCTGAGCGCGATCGGGTCGACGTCGTCCCGCGCCTCGAAGCTGCAGCGATCCTCCACGAGCTTCCGCAGCCCCCGCACGAGGCGGTAGTCGATCGGGTGGTGCGGCACGTCGTCGCAGGCGGCCTCGAACGCCGCCCGGGTGTCGCCGACCCCCGCTCGCGCGGCGGCGACGTAGCGCTCCGCGACGCCGAGCAGCCGTTGCTTCTCCGCCGCGCGCAACGGCGGCGTCTCGATGCGCCCGCCGCGCCGCCGCACCCGGACCAGGTCAGTCGTCAGCATCGTGCTCGCGCCGCCGCTCGCTCGTCCGGACCTCGGACGTCTCGTTGGCGACCAGCTCGTAGAGGACCGCCCTCTTGTCGCCCTGCTTGCGGAGGATGCGGCCGAGCCGCTGCACGTACTCGCGCACCGAGCCGCTGCCGGAAATCACGATGCCCACATTGGCGGCGGGCATGTCCACCCCTTCGTTCAGGACCTTCGAGGTGACGAGCGCGTTGTAGACGCCGGCGCCGAAATCCTCCAGCACCCGGGTGCGCTCGGACACCTTCGTCTGGTGCGTGATGATCGGCGCGAGGAATCGGCGGGACAGCGCGTAGGCATCGTCGTTGCGCTCGGTGAACAGCAGCGCCCGGTCGCGCCGGTGCCGGTGCAGCAGCGCCTCCACGTAGGTCAGCTTGGAGGGCGCCGCGAACGCGAGCTGCTTCTGCCGCTGGTAGGCGGCCAGGGCCCGCCGGCCCGCGGCGCTCTGCGACGAGCGGATGATGAACTGCGACCAGCCGTCCGGCTGCGACATGCGGATGCCCTGGCCGACCACGAACTCGCGGTATACGGCGCGCGCCTCGTCGTACGCCCGCCGTTCGTCGCGGCTCAGCTCCACGAAGATCCGCTCGACCGTGTAGTCGGCGAGGTAGTCGCCCGCGAGGTCCCGCACCTGCCGGCGGTAGACGATCGGGCCGACCAGCGGCTCCAGTTCGGCGTGGCGGCCGTCGACGCGTTCCGGGGTCGCCGTCAGTCCCAGTCGAAAGGGCGCGAGGCAGTGCTGGGCGGCGAGCGCGTAGGCGGCGCCCGGCAGGTGGTGGCACTCGTCGAACACCACCAGGCCGAACCGCGCGCCGAGGTGCTCCATGTGGATGAACGCGGAGTCGTAGGTCGAGACCGTGACGGGCTCCACGCGATGCTCGCCGCCGCCGAGCACCCCGATCTCGCGCCGCAACCGCTCGCCCAGCAGCCGATGCCACTGCGCGACGAGGTCGAGGGTGGGCGCCACGACGAGCGTGTCGCGCCGCATGGCATCCAGCGCCAGCAGCGCCACCTCGGTCTTCCCGGCTCCGGTCGGCAGCACTACCACGCCCCGTCCCCGCGCGGCCCGCCAGGCGTCCACGGCCTCGGTCTGGAAAGGGCGCGGATCCCGACGCACCTGCAGGCCGGCGTCCAGCACGCCGTACTGCCGCGCCTCGTCCTCGTAGGCGATCCGGCCCTGCACCAGCGCGCGCACCACGGGGGCATAGGCGACGGCCGGCGCCCGGAACCGCCGGGTGCGGGCATCCCAGCGGCAGGTGTCCGGCAGCGGAGCACCGCCCTCCTCCTCCGAGAACCCGCCGATGTCCAGCGTGCCGGCGACGAAGCGCAGGGAAACGGTCAAAGCCTCGCGGCGCAGGCGCCCGCCTTCCGGGCCGCGCTCTCGCTACAGCGTACTCCCAATCAACCAGCGGACACTGCATGACCGCCGACCGCCCACGAACGCGCGGGACCCGCTTCGGGCCGCCGGATACACCGGCTCCACGGCCGGTCCCGGCGCACGGAACCGGTTTGGTCTAGAATTGAGGGCTGACCATGTCCGACAACGGTAGCTCTTCGGAACCGCACGAATCCCCGCCGGAGGCGGAGGACCGGCCGGACGGCGGCGCCTCTCGTTCGAAGCCCCGCGGCAAGAAGAAGAGGAAGTCGACCGAAGCGCGGGCCGCCGGCGCCACTACTGCCGGGGCGGGCCTCGTGGCCGCGGTTCGCGCCCTGGCGCGCCGCCGCGAGAAGAAGCGGGTCGACCCGGACGCGGACTCGGCCGAGGCGGATACGAGCAACCTGGAAGCGGTCGCACCGGAGGCCGACGAGGGAGACTCGCTGACCGAGCGGCGCGCCGAGGCGCGGATGGGCGGCGGTCAGGATCGCATCGACGCGCAACACGCGCGCGGCAAGCTGACCGTGAGGGAACGGATCAACCGCCTGCTCGATCCCAACTCGTTCGAGGAGTTGGGCCCGTTCCTCGAGCACCGTCACACCGCGTTCGGCCTCGACCGCCAGCGGCACGCGGGGGACGGTGTCGTCACCGGCTTCGGCTATATCGACGGCCGGCGCGTCGCGGTCTTCGCGCAGGATTTCACGGTGCTGGGCGGCTCGTTCTCCGAGACCCAGGCGCTCAAGGTCGGCCGCCTGCTGGAAACGGCCACGTCCAGCGGCCTGCCGGTCATCGCGCTGCTCGACTCGGTCGGCGCCCGCATCCAGGAGGGGATCTGGAGCTTGGCCGGCTTCGGGGATCTGTTCTGGCGCAACACGCAGGCCAGCGGCGTGGTGCCGCAGATCAGCCTGATGCTCGGGCCGTGCGCCGGGGGCGCGGTCTACTCGCCGGGCCTGACGGACTTCGTGATCATGGCGCGCGGCAGCAGCTACATGTTCATCACGGGGCCCGACGTGATCCGCACGGTCACCGGCGAGGAGGTCGACGCCGAAACGCTCGGCGGAGCCGACACGCACGCCGGCGGCTCCGGCGTGGCGCACTTCGTGGCCGACGACGAGAACGCGGCTTTCGACGTGACGCGGCAGTTGCTCGGCTACCTGCCGTCGAACAATGCCGAGGATCCGCCGATCGTCGAGGCCGAGCAGAGCATCGAGCCGGACACGGCGGAGTTGGACAACCTCGTTCCGGAGGCGGCCGAAGAGGCGTACGACGTTCGCGAGGCGATAACGCGCATCGCCGACCGACACTCCTTCCTGGAAGTGCACGCCGACTTCGCCCCGAATGCCGTCGTCGGGTTCATCCGCCTCAAGGGGCGCGTCGCCGCGGTCGTCGCCAACCAGCCCGAACATCTGGCGGGGGTGCTCGACATCGACGCGTCGGACAAGATCGCGCGCTTCATCCGCTTCGCGGACTCGTTCAACATCCCGCTCGTGACCCTGGTCGATTGCCCCGGGTTCCTGCCCGGCGCCGACCAGGAGCGCAACGGCATCATCCGGCACGGCGCCAAGATCGTGTACGCCTACGCCGAAGCGACCGTGCCGAAGGTCTCGGTCGTGCTGCGGAAGGCGTACGGCGGCGCCTACATCGTCATGAGCAGCAAGATGATCCGCACCGACGTCTGCCTCGCGTGGCCGACCGCCGAGGTGGCGGTAATGGGGGCCAAGGGAGCCGTCAGCATCCTCTACGCGCGCCAACTGAAGCAGGAGCTGCCCTCGAAGCGCGAAGCGGAGCGCGCGCGGCTCGAGGACGAGTTCGAGAAGCAGTTCAACTCCCCTTACGCGGCGGCCGCCACGGGGCACATCGACGACGTGATCTACCCGCGCGAAACCCGCGCGCGCGTCGTCGCCGCGCTCGACTTCCTGAAGGACAAGCAGACCGCGGCGATGCCCAAGAAGCATGGCAACATCCCGTTGTAGCCGCCCGTCGCGGCGGGCTGCCGAGGCCGCGCGATGACGCCCGAGCTGCAGACGGTCCTGGAGATCGCCGGCGTCGGCTCGACGTTGCTGTTTCTCTCGCTCGGCGGACTCGTCACCCTGATGTACGCGCTGACGTCGCCGCTGCTCTACGGCGGGCTGCGGCTGTCCCGCGGCAGCGGCACGGGCAGGACGAAGGCGGCGGAGCAGGCCCGGCTGGAAGCCGCGGCCGAGCAGGAGCGGCAGCGGCAGGCCGTCGCCATCGCGGTGGCGATCGCGCGGGCGCGAGCGGCGCGACCCGCGCCGCTGGAATCGGACGTGGCCGCCTGGCGGCGGCTGCACCGGGCCAGCCGGTTCGCCCAGTCGACCGAACGGGCGAGGGTCCGCCTGTGACCCGCTACCGCGTCACCATCGACGGCCGCGTGTACGACGTCGACATCGACGACCCGCGCGCCAGACCGGTCACCGCCCGCTTGTCGGGAACGGCGTACTCGGTGGATGTCGAGCCCACGCGCAGCGCCGCCGCCCCGGAAGCGGCGCCGGCGGCCGAGCCCGAGCCCGGGCCGTCCGAGGAACCGTCCACCGCGCCGCTCTTTCCGTCCGAGTCCTCGCCGGAGGGAGGCGGCGCGCCGCGCACGATGACCGCGCCGATTCCGGGCGCCGTCACCAAGGTGGCCGCGGCCGTCGGCCTGTCCGTCGAGCGCGGCGGCGAGTTGCTCACCATCGAAGCGATGAAGATGTTCAACGTGATTCGCTCGCCGTGGCGGGGCACCGTCACCACGGTGCACGTCAAGGACGGCGACCGCGTCGTCCAGGGCCAGCCGCTCGTCACCCTGACGCCCAGCTAGCCAGGCGGTCTGTGTCGCGGAAGGGTGCTGGCGGCGACGAACCCGGAGCAACCCGGCCAGCCGGATTACCGATACTCCCATGATGTCGCTCGATTTCGGGATTCTCTTGATGTTCGCCATCGGCGGCATTCTGATCTACCTGGCGATCGCCAGGGAGTACGAGCCGACGCTGCTGCTGCCGATCGGGTTCGGCGTGCTGCTGGGCAACCTGCCCAACTCGCCGATGAACGAGCCGGGGGGGATGCTCTACCTTCTGAACGAGTTCGGCATCCAGACCGAGCTGTTCCCGCTGTTCATCTTCATCGGCATCGGCGCGATGATGGACTTCCGGCCTCTGCTGTCGCAGCCGATCTTCGCCCTGCTCGGCGCTGCCGGCCAGTTGGGGATCTTCGCGACGCTCCTGCTCGCCACGCTCATCGGCTTTCCGCTGAACCAGGCGGCGTCCATCGCGGTCATCGGCGCCATCGACGGTCCGACCAGCATCTATGTCTCGTCGCTGCTCGCTCCCGAGCTGCTCGCGCCGATCGCGGTCACGGCGTACTCCTACATGAGCCTCGTGCCGATCATCCAGCCGCCCATCATGCGGCTGCTCACGACCCGCAAGGAACGCCGCATCCGGATGGAGTACGCGCCGCGGCCGGTGCCGCGAGCCGCCGTAATCCTCTTTCCGATCGTCGTCACCGTCGTCATCGGCCTGCTCGTGCCGCAGTCGGCCCCGCTCGTCGCGACCCTCATGATCGGCAGCCTCATGAAGGAATCGGGCGTCGTCCCGCAGCTCGCCGGCTCGGCCTCGGAGACCCTGACCAACATCTCGACCCTGTTCCTGGGACTGACCATCGGCAGCCTCATGCAGGCCGAGACCTTCCTGCAGGTCGACACGCTCCTCATCCTGCTCCTCGGACTGGGCGCGTTCGTGCTCGACACGGTGGCCGGCCTCTGCTTCGGCAAGATACTCGCCCTGGTCACCGGGGGCCGCATCAATCCGCTGGTCGGCGCCGCCGGCATCAGCGCCTTCCCGATGAGCGGCCGGCTGGTGCAGAAGGTGGCGCAGGAAGAGGACTTCACCAACCACGTGCTGATGCACGCGATGGGCGCGAACACGGCCGGTCAGCTCGGATCGGTCATCGCCGGCGGCGTGCTGCTGACGCTGGTGACGAACGTCCTGGGGTAGTCAATCGCCGAGGTAGAGCTCCATCGCCGTGTCCAGGCGCTTCAGGAAGGAACTCGACGCAACCCCGATGAACCCGGCGAGCCGGGCCTTCGACACTTGACGGATTCCGGGCAGTACGGCGAAAGAGGCCTTCCCGCGCACGTCGTCGGTCCTGATGCGCAGCGGCCAGACTTCATCTCCAATCGTGGAGAGAGGGACCACGACGACGCTGTCGAGCACTTCGTTGTGTGGAGTGCTCGAGACCACCAGACCGGGTCGGGTCTTCCCGAACTCCGGCGGCGAGGCGACGCCCAGGTCGATCCAGAACAGCGAGCCTCGGGTCGTCACGACTCGGGCCCTCGCTTCGGCGGCGCGGCCAGATCCGCGCCATCCCACTCGGACAGCCACGCCTGCTCTTCCGGATGCGCGTCGATGAAGGCTTTGAACCTTGTAGCGGCGGCGCGCGCCTGCCCCCGTTCCAGGTCCTTTCGCAGCACCCATCGGACATGCGCCGAGAGGCTTCGGTCCGCCGGCTTGGCAGCTTCGATGCGCTCGAGAAGCTCGCCCTCCAGCTTGATAGTAGTCGCTCTCATGCGTGCAATCTACCCTCGCAGCATGATCCGATCAACCCTCGGCTGAGAGCGCCTGGAGAGATTGCGGCCTCGGATCCCTGGTCAAGGCAGCGATAGCGCGAATACAGCGAAAAACCCCCGGATTCATTGGGGTTTCTGTCAGGACGCGTCGGGTACACCCACGATTCCACCCACGCGGGACCGCAGCCCACGGCCGGGGGCCGTTGTCGCCGCGGGGGTAACCGTTCGGTGGTCCCGGGATTTTGTGCTGGTAACGCGTTTCGATATTCGATATGGTCTCGGCCATGGCGTGTCGGGACACGGCAGACGAT
>VXME01000084.1 GCA_009861545.1 Acidobacteriota bacterium
CGAACCGGCCGATCGCGTCCTCGCCAACCGGCAAAAATAATTGTCGTTGATCAAAAGGGCGAAAGCATGCTGGGTCCGGCTACCGACGAGCGTTCACGATGACCGAAATCGGTGTTCAACTTCCCGAAATCGGCGTTCAACTTCCTCCGAAACCGGCGTTCAACTTCCCCCGAAATCGGCGTTCAACTTCCTCCGACAAACCCATCGAATACGGTGGCGACGCACGCTTCCGCCTGGCAACCACCTTGGCGGCCCTCTTTCTGCCGCGCCCAGCGACCGGCGACGACTTCCGGATCACCAGAATGCTCCGGCGTCAGTCGCTCGTCAGCGCGCCGGCCGTCATCGCGATCGACCGAGGGCGTATCGTCGAGGGGCTGCGGGATCGAGCTCCCGCTGCTCAACGACGGTCATTTGCTCGACGATGATACCCGGCACGCAACCCCTTCGGCTGCTTGGTCAATGGGGGAAGCCGGACTGCCCGCGAGTTCCGAAGCGCCTCGTGGTACAGCGCCGCGTCTCCGCCCTTCGTCGTTGACGATCACCTGAGTCCGGCGCGCTGGCGGCCGGAGCTGGCTGAAGACCACGGTCACGCCGCGTCGAAGTACCTCGCGACCTCGAGGGGCTGGACCGTCCCGGTCTCGTTCGGATCCCCGCCCGGCGACGTGCCGGCGCCCCCCGGCCCCACCTGCTGTCGCAATGCGCCGTTCCCGCCGCGGCCCGCCCTGACGAAGTGGTGGCCCCGGACTGCGGAGATCCGCCGGTATGGGAGTTGACCGGGCAGGGCGGCTCGCACGCTGCGAAGCCGCGCGGGCGGGGTGCTAACTTTTTCTGCTAACTTTTGGTGCCTGAAAGGGGCGTCCTGGGACCCGATCTGACCCGATCTGACCCGAACGCGGTAGAGGCGGTCCCGGTCGGAAGAGCGCCAAAAACCCAAAGAAAAAGGCCCTTTTCGTTGAGGAAAGGGCCTGAAGAATTGGCGCGCCCGACAGGATTCGAACCTGTGGCCTTCGGCTCCGGAGGCCGACGCTCTATCCAGCTGAGCTACGGGCGCTTGTATCCACGATCCGCTCGCCAGCCGGATTCCCGGCGGCAGCGAGTACTGACCGCGTTGGCGCGCCCGGAGGGATTTGAACCCCCGACCTACGGGTTCGAAGCCCGGCGCTCTATCCAGCTGAGCTACGGGCGCGCGAACGGCCATCTTACCACGCGGTCCACCGGGAATCTGCGCCGCAGGAGTCTCGCGCCGGCAGACTCCCGACGCGACCCATCGTCGCACTACTCCCCGTAGGCGAATGCCGCCTCGAGTCGCGCCGGCTCGGCGGAGCGCATCTTCGCCCAGAGGTCTCCCACCTGCTCGAGGCGCGGAACGATGGACCGGATCGTGAAGTCCTGCGGCCGGAGACCGGCCGCGACCCCCTCGTGCGCCTCCGTCCAGGCGAGCGGCGTCGACACGCCGGCGAACGGGCTGGCGCGGGCGCTGTAGGCGCAGGCCAGCGTCTTGCCGTAGATGTTCTGCAGGTAGTCGATGTAGACGGCGTCGGGCCGCCGCTGCCGGACCATGCGCTCGACGGTGGCCGCCGCCGGGTGGGCGTCGGCCACCACCGTGGCGACGATCTGGCAGAAGATCATGCCCGCTTCGTAGGGTGTGCCGGGCGGGAGCGGAATGAAGATGTGGACGCCCTCGGAGCCGGAGGTCTTGGCGAAGCAGGGCACGCCGAGACGCTCCAGCTCGTCGTGGAGCCAGCAGGCGACATCGAGCACGCGGTCGAACGTTGCTTCCGGCATCGGGTCGAGGTCGAGGGCCACCTGGTCGGCAGACTCGAGATCGTCCAGCGTGGAGAACCACGGGTCCTGCGAGATGACGGCGAGTTGCGCCATGTAGAGCAGGGTCTGAAGCTGCCCGCCGACCAGGTACGGCACGACCGAGTCGGGCTTGGCGGGGCTCTCGCGGACGGTCGCCACGCGGAGGCCGTCGGGCAGCGGGTCCGGCGCGCGGTGCTGGTAGAACGACTTGCCGCCGACGCCGTTGGGAAACCGCTTCATGACGAGGGGCCGATCCGCGACCACCGGCAGCAGGTGCGGGGCCATGCGGAGCTGGAAGCGGAGCAGCTCGCCCTTGGTGATTCCCGGTTCGGGCCAGAAGACCTTGTGGAGGTTGCCGACGGGGACGCGCGCGCCGTCGTGGAGGACGAGGGTGCCGCGCCGGCGGTTGCGCTCCAGGTCCTCGAGTTGCGCCAGCAGGTCATCGACGCCCGGGTCCGGGTGCTCCGGTTCCGGTGCGGCCGCCCGGTGCTCCGGTCGTGCCGGGGCCGTCGCTCTCCCTGTCTGCGGTGAGGTGCGCGCTTCCTTCTCGACGCGGCCGGTCGGCCGTGTCGCGGCGCGTCGCGCGGGCGGATCGGCGGCGCCGCCCGGGGGCGGGCGCCGCGCCGGAAGCCGGACATCCGCCGGCCGCTTGTCTTCCCGCAGGCCGTGGTAGACGGGATGGCGCAGCACGCCGTCCGGCGTCCACTGGCTGAACCCCGTCTGCACGACGAGGACCGGCTCGACCCAGCGGCGCTTCTCGGACGGTTTCGGCTGTGTCAGCTCCACGAAAGGCGGCGCATCGGTCGCCAGCGGGGTGAGGAGGCCGGCGATGCGGTCGAGCTCGGCGTCGGTGAATCCGGTTCCGACCTGTCCCGCGAAGACGAGCGCCCCGGTCGCCGGTCGACCCTTGCCGGCGGCGTAGTAGCCGAGGAGGAGGGCGCCGAAGTGCGGGCGCGATCCGCGCGGCAGGGTCCAGCCGCCGACCACGAACTCCTCGGTGCGCGTGAACTTCACCTTCTGCCAACCGGAACCGCGGCTGCCGCTGGCGTAGCGCCCGTCGGGGCGCTTGACGATGATTCCCTCCCAGTCGCGCTTCAGGCCGCGATCCGCCAACGCCGCGCCGTTGCCGGTCGTGCTCTCGATCAGGCGTACCGGTTGCGAGCAATCCGGGCGCAGCAGGCGTTCCAGCCGCCGCCGGCGGTCGGTAAACGGGAGCGGCCGGAGATCCTCGTCCCCGTCGCGCAGCAGGTCGAAGACGACGAGCGCGGTCGCGACGCGGCATACCGCCACGCGCACGGCACCGCCCGTCGCGTGCAGCCGCCCCTGCAGGTGCTGAAACGGCAGCGCCGCGCCGTCGTCGCCGGTCGCCACGATCTCGCCGTCCAGCAGCACCGGACGGCGCAGCCGGCGTCCGAGGGCGGCCAGCGGCTCGACGAGATCGGGAAACTGCGCGGTCTTGTCGCGGCCCAGACGTGTGTAGAGGCAGGGGGGCGCCGAGCCGTCCAGCGCCACCAGGGCCCGTATGCCGTCGTACTTCGGTTCGAAGACGAGCTCGGGCCGCGAGAGCAGACGCGCGTGAGCGCTCGGCGGGGCCGATTCGGCCAGCATCGGCCGCACGTCGCGCGGGTCGCCGCGCCACGCCGTCGCCGCCTGCCGTCGCCGCACCTGACGCTTCGCCATGGAAACTACCAGCATACGGGAACCCCGGAGCGCGTCCTGCCGATATATTCAGGGAAGGAACAAGGAGCACGAACGATGGCCGCACGTCCAACCTGGAAGGGCCACCTGAAGGTGAGCCTGGTGACCGTCCCGATCCGGGTCTTTCCCGCGACCAACGCGACCGGCGTCATCCGGTTCAACCAGTTGCACGCCACCTGCCGGACGCGGATCCGCCAGAAGAAGTGGTGCGAGGAGTGCGACACCGAGGTGGACAAGTCGGAGATCGTCAAGGGGTTCGAGTTCGAGAAGGGGCGCTACGTCGTGATGGACGACGAGGACCTCGCCAAGGCGAAGCCCGAGTCGACCCGGATCATCAATCTGCTCCGGTTCGCCGACGTCGAGTCGATCGATCCCATCTACGTCGAGCGGCCGTACTACTTGGCGCCGGACGGGAAGGTCGCCGGCGAGGCGTTCGCGGTGCTCCGTGAAGCCCTCGAGGGCAAGGCGGGCATCGGCAAGCTGGCGCTGCTCGGTCGGGAGTACCTGGTCGCGGTGCAGCCGCGCGAGCGGGGGCTGATGATGTTCACGCTGCGCGCGGCGAGCGAGGTGCGCCGGATGTCGGCGATAGACGAGCTCGAGGACCTGCCGGAGACGGTCAACGAGGCCGAGGTGCAGCTTGCGCGGCAAGTGATTGGAACCTTCGCCGGCGATCTGGACCTGTCGGAGTTCACCGACGAGTACCAGGCGGAGTTGCGGCGCATCATCGACGCGAAGGTCGCCGGCGAAGAGGTGGTCGAGCAGGAAGCGGATTCTCCCGCCAAGGTCGTGAACCTGATGGAGGCGCTGCGCAAGAGCCTCGATCAGGTCAGCGCGTCGAAGAAGAAACCGGTGAAGGCGCCGGCGAAGCGGGCCGCGAAGGGCGCACGCAAACGAGCGTCCGGCGCGGCGGCGGCGGCCCCGGTTCGCAAGCGCAAGCGCGCATGACGGTCACACCGCGCAGGCACGCCCGCCGTGCATCGCGAAGGCGCCGCACCCGGTTGTCGGCAGCAGCGAGCGGCCCGGTCTGCGGTCAGGGCGACAAGTCGAACGCGGCCATCTGCCGGGCGTTCCGCACCAGGATGCGGCCGCCCGCCATGGCCGGGACGTTCCAGGTCTTGCCTTCGATCGCGCGAAAGCCGGCGACCTCGTCGTGGCCGTCCGGCGTCGCCCGCACCAGCACGAGGTCGCCCCGCTCGGTCAGCACCACCAGGTGGTCGCCCGCGGCCAGGAGCTGCCCGTAGCCGTAGCGCCCGCCCTTCCACCGCAGCTCGCCGGTGGCGGCGTCGATGCAGGCGAGTATCGAATTGTCGAGCCCGTAGATGTAGCCGTCGATCAACACGGAGCTGCTGAACTTGTTCTTCATCCGGTTCGATTCCCATACCGTCGCCGCGGTGAGGCGGCTGCCGGCGGGAGTCAGCTCGACGAGCGCGGCGCCCTTTCCGTAGCCGGCCGAGAGGAAGAGTCGCGTGTCGTTTATGACGAGCGGCTGTGCGATGTTGGGCACGACCGGGACGGTCCACGGATACTCCCACAGCAGCGCCCCGTCCGCCGGCCGCAGCCCGGCGGCCCGCTCGGCGGTGACCACCACGACTTGCCGGATGCCGCCCAGCGTCGCCAGCATGGGGGACGTATAGCCCTGGACGTCGTCCAGCACGTGCCAGGCGACGTCGCCGGTGAGGCGGTCGTAGGCGGCCACCGACCAGTCGCGGCCTCCCGGCTGGACCACGACCACGTCGTCGACGACGAGCGGTGCTCCTGACATCGCCCAGGGCAGGTTGGCGGCGCCGCCGTCGGCCAGGATGTCGCGTTCCCACAGGACCGCACCGGTGGAGGCGTCCAGGCAGACGAACCGACCGGTGGCGCCCAGTGCGTAGACCCGCCCGTCGTGCCAGGTCGGCGTGGCCCGCGGTCCCGGCCCGCCCAGCGTCTCCCGGAAGTGCGCCGGCCAGGCGTGCGTCCAGCGTTCGGCGCCGGAATCGACGTCGTAGGCGGCGACCACCTCCTCGTCGCGGCGTTGCTCGATGGTGAAGGCCAGCCCGTCCGCGATCACGAAAGAGGCGTACCCGCCGCCGATCGGTCCGCTCCAGAGCGGCTCGAGCCCCTCGGCGGGCCAGTCGGTGCGAATCGGCGTCTCCGTGTAGAGCCCGTCCCGGTGCGGGCCGCGGAAGTCGGTCCAGACGGCGTCGTGTTCGGGTACCGCCGGCGTCGCCCGGTTCTCACTCGTAGCGGCCTCCGCGGCGGCCGACGGGGCCGCGGCCGAATCGTTCCGATCCGCCTCCAACGCCGCGTAGTGCGCTTCCGGCGCTCCGAACGAGAAGAGCGGCCGCATGCCGTTGCCGGCGAACTCGATCTGCAGGTCGAAGGCGACTACCAGGAGGCCGACCACCCCCGCGGCGAAGGCCGCGAGCAGGACGACCCCGGCCAGCACGCGCCCCGCCAGCGCCGTCACGAGCCGCCTCCCGCCGCACTGGCCCTCTCTTGCAGGCAGGCGAAGAAGCGGTCCATCATCATCTTCGAGACGCCGCCGAGGAGCCGCTGGCCGACGCGGGCGATCGTGCCTCCGACCTGCGCCCTCCCGGTCACCGCGACGCTCGTCCGGGCGCCGCCGTCGGTCTCCGCGAGGGCGACTTCCGCCGAGCCGTTCACGAAGCCGGGCTTGCCCTTGCCCTCGACGGCGAGCGTGTAGCCGGCCGGCTCGTCCTGGTCGGTCATGCGGACCGTGCCCTCGTAGCGCCCGGTGATGGCCGCGATGCCGATGGTGAGCGTGGCCCGGTAGGTGTCGTCGCCGGTCGGCTCCATAGCCTCGCAGCCGGGGAGGCAGCCGGCGATGACCTGCGGGTCGATCAGCAGGTCCCAGACCCGTTGCCGGGGCGCGTCGAACGTGTAGGTGGCCGAAACTTCCATGTGATCAGCATACCGCGCAAACGTCGGCGAGGCGGTGCCGGAAGGAAGGGTCAGGCCGGCGTCGGCGCCTGACGCCGGGCCGGGCGGTGCGCGGGCAGGCCGTTCAGGTGGCGGGCCAGCGCCTCGAGACTGGCCAGGTTGTGCACCGGCAGGAAGTCGTCGATCGACGGCAGGGCGGCCAGCATGCCGCGCGTCAGCGGCACGTAGTCGGGCGACCCGAGCAGCGGGTTCAGCCAGATCAGGCGATGGCACGAGCGCTGGAGCCGCGCGATCTCCGCTCGCAGGCAACCCGGCTCGCCGCGGTCCCAGCCGTCGGATATCAGGAGCACGATCGGACCCTGGCCCCGTACCCGCCGAGCCCAATCGACGTTGAACGTCCGCAACGCGTCGCCGATTCGCGTCCCGCCGCCGAAGTCGGTGATGGTGCGCGGCAGGTGGGGCACCGCGACCTCGGCCTTGCGCGTGACGAGTTGCCGGGTGATGCGCGTCAGGCGCGTCGCGAAGACGAACGACTCGACCCGGCCCAGCCGCCCGCCGCCGGTCAGCGCATGGACGAAGTGCAGCAGCATCCGGCTGTAGCGCTCCATCGAGCCGCTGACGTCGCACAGCAGGATCAGGGGTCGCCGCCTGGTCTTGCGGCGCCGCTCCGGCAGGTCGATCAGCTCGCCGCCGAAGCGCATGTTGGCGCGCACCGTCCGGCGCAGGTCCAACGCGGGGCCCCGGCCGGGCGTCCAGCGCCTGGACGTACGCTCGCCCAGGTCCCAGTGCAGATCGGCCATCATGCGCTCGGCCGCGGCCAGCTCTTCCTCGGTGAACTGCTCGAAGTCCTTCGCGTAGAGCGACTCGCGATCGCTGTAGCTGAGCACCGCCATCCGTTCGACCTGGTAGCCGGTCCGGCGTTCCGCACCGCTGCCGTCCGCATCGGATTCCGGCGCCTCCGATTCGTACTCCGGCGCTCCCGAGCGGCGCTTCTCGCCCATCGCGCTCAGGTCCTTCTCGGTCCAGTCGCCGTGCGGGCGCCGCCAGAACACGCGGAACGCCTCGTCGAACGTGGCGAGATCGTCGGCCCGGTGGATGAGCAGGCTGCGCAGCGTGTGGTAGAAGTCCGCCCGCCGCCCGACGTCGACGTGCGAGAGCGCCGCGGCCACCTCGCGCGCCCGGCCGGCCTGCACGTCGAGGCCCAGTCGGTGGAGCAGCCGGGTGAAGTGGAGCAGGTTGTGAAGGAGGTAGGACACCGTTCGGCAGAGGCTTCAGGAATGCGTGTGCGGCGGGAGCGACGCTCTACCCGGGCGCCGCCACATTCGGCCCGCCCGTGCGCGCGCCCGGCGTTTTCGCCCGGTTGAGCATCTGCTGGATCCGCTCGCCGCGGACGTTCTGCAGGTCTTCCTGCGTCTTCAGCACGATGCCCAGCGTGCGGTCGATGGTGGCCGCGTCGAGCTCCTGCTTGTCGAGCGCCACGAGCGCCGCCACCCAGTCCAGCGTCTCGGACACGCCGGTCACCTTGTAGAGGTCGGCCTGCCGCAGCTCCTGCACGAAGCCGGTCACCTGCTCGGCGAGCACGGCCGGCGCCTCGGGTACCTTCGTAGTGATGATCCGCAGCTCCTTCTCGAAGCTCGGGTAGTCGATCCAGGCGTAGACGCAGCGCCGCTTGAGCGCGTCGTGCAGCTCGCGGGTGCGGTTGGACGTGATGATCACGACGGGCGGCGCCGCCGCCTTGATCGTCCCGAGCTCGGGTATCGTGATCTGGAAGTCGGAGAGCAGCTCGAGCAGGTAGCCCTCGAACTCCTCGTCGGCGCGGTCGAGCTCGTCGATCAGCAGCACCGGGGGCCGTTCCCGCTCCCGTAGCGCCTGCAGCAGCGGGCGCTCGATCAGGAACTCGGGGCCGAAGAGCTCACGAGCCCGCTCGCGGCGGTCGCGCGCCTGCTCGCCGGCCGCCTCGCCGAGCCGGATCTCGATCAGTTGCCGCGCGTAGTTCCACTCGTAGACGGCGTGGGTGACGTCGAGCCCTTCGTAGCACTGCAGCCGGATCAGGTCGGCCCCGAGCGCGGCCGAGAGGACCTTGGCGACTTCGGTCTTGCCCACTCCCGCCTCGCCTTCGAGCAGCAGCGGCCGGCGCAGCTTCAGCGCGAGGTAGATGGCGGTGGCGAGCCCGTCGTCGGCGATGTACCGGCGCTCCGCAAGGAGCTGTCGCAACTCGTCAATCGACTCGGGATTCGACGGCGGCACCGGTCACGCCCGACCGGCCCGCGCGGCGGCTGCCGCGAGCGCGCGCTGGACGTACACCGGCGCGACTGCCTTGCGGTAGTCTCCCGAGGCGAACACGTCGCCGAGCAGGTCCTCGCCGAGATCGCCCGACACCGCGGCGGCCGCGGCGGCGAAGGCCTCGTCCGACGGCGGCTGATCGTTCAACGCCGCGTCGACGCCGCTGCAGCGCACCGGCTTCGGCACGAGCCCGCCGATGGCGACCGAGACGTCCGTGCAGACCGTTTCCTTCGGTTCGCCCTTGATCTTGGAGATCCAGCCCCCGCCCTTCGTGCCGATCGCGAGCGCCGCGGCGACGCCGATGACGGCGTAGCGCGAGGCGGGGTGCGAGAACTTGACGTAGGCGGTGCCGCGGCCCGCGGCCGACGGGACGCGGATCGAGGTCAGCAGGTCGTTCTCGCCGAGCGTCGTCATCATCACGCCGGTGAAGAAGTCGCCGACGTCGACGGACCGCTCGCCGTCCTTGCCGGCCACCGTCAGCGTGGCTCCGAGCGCGGCGAGCACGGTCGGCAGGTCCGACGCGGGGTCGGCGTGCGCCAGGTTGCCGCCGATGGTGCCGCGGTTGCGCACCGCCGGGTCGCCGATCTGGCTCGCCGCCTCGGCGAGCGCGGCGGCGTGCTCCTTGATCGCGTCCGACGCGGCGATCTCCGCATGAGTCGTCAGCGCACCGATGCGCAGCCCGTCGCCGTCGGTCGAGATGCCGCGCAGCTCCGCGATGCGCCCGATGTCGATGACCGCGGCGGGCGCCGCGAGGCGCAGCTTCAGCAGCGGGATCAGGCTGTGACCGCCCGCAAGGAGCTTCGCGCCGGGGTGCGCGGAGAGCAGTTGGCCCGCCTCGGCCACCGAGCCCGCGCGGTAGTACTCAAAATCGGCAGCAAACATTGGCTCAGCTCCCCTTCGCTTCCTGGATGGCGCGCCACACCCGCTCCGGCGTGAACGGCATGTCCACCCGCGTCACCCCGAGCGGCTTCAGCGCATCCATCACGGCGTTGTAGACGGCCGCCGTCGACGCGATCGTGCCCGCCTCGCCGATTCCCTTCACGCCCAGCGGATGGTGCGGCGAGCGCGTCACGGTCGAGATGACGTCCAGGTCCGGCAGCCGGTCCGCGCGCGGGAGCGCGTAGTCGAGCATCGAGCCGGTGACGAGCTGCCCGCTCTCGTCGTAGGCCGCGCCCTCCCAGAGCGCCTGTCCCACGCCCTGCACGATGCCGCCGTGCACCTGCCCCTCGACGATGACGGGGTTGATCTGCGGGCCGCAGTCGTCGAGCGCCGTGTACCCGGTCAGCTCGACCTGGCCCGTGCTCGCGTCCACCTCGACCACCGCGAGGTGCGCGCCGTACGGGAAGACGAAGTTGGGCGGATCGTAGAACGTGGACGCCTCGAGGCCGGCTTCCATGCCCTCCGGCAGATCCCAGGCGACGTTCGCCATCAGGGCGACGTCCTGGATCGTCTTCGCCTTGTCGGGAGAGCCCTTGACGAAGAACTTGCCGTCCGCGTAGTCCATGTCCTCGACCGAGGCCTCGAGCAGGTGCGCGGCCAGCACCTTCGCCTTGTCGCGGATCTTGCGCACGGCCAGCGCCAGCGCCGCCCCGCCCACCGCGGTGGTCCGGCTGCCGTAGGTGCCCCAGCCCATCGGGGTGGAGTCGGTGTCGCCGTGGAAGATCTTCACGTCGCCGGCGTCGACACCGATCTCGCTGGCGACGATCTGTGCGAAGGTCGTCTCCTCGCCCTGCCCGTGCGGTGACGCCCCGATGAAGACGTGCACCTTGCCGGTCGGGTGGAAACGGACGATGGCGCTCTCCCACAGCCCGCCCTGGAAGCCGATGGCCCCGGCCACCTGCGACGGCCCCAGACCGCAGATCTCGACGTAGGACGTGAGGCCGAGCCCGAGGTACTTGCCGTTCGACGGACCGGCGGCCTGCTTCTCGCGCAACGCCTTGTAGCCGGTGTGCTCGATCAGCTTGTCCAGCGCGCCGGGGTAGTCGCCGCTGTCGTAGTTCAGGGTAGTGACCACCTCGTGGCCGTTCTCGAACTTCGGAATGAAGTTCTTCCGCCGGACGTCGGCCGGGTCCATCTCCAGCTTGTTCGCCAGCATGTCGATCAGCCGCTCGAGCATGAACGTCGCTTCCGGCCGGCCGGCGCCGCGGTAGGCCTCCACGGGGACGCCGTTGGTGTAGACGCCGAAGACGTCCTCCTTCAGCGCCGGAATCGTGTAGCAGCCCGACAGCATGAGGCCGTGCAGGATGGTCGGGATGCCGGGCGCCGCGGTCGACAGGTACGCGCCCATGCCGGCGTGGACGGTGCAGCGCAGGCCGGTGATCTTCCCGTCCTTCGTGGCGGCCAGCTCGACGTCCTGGACGTGATCGCGGCCGTGCGTGGTCGCCTGGTAGTTCTCGCTGCGGGTCTCGATCCACTTCACCGGCCGCCCGAGCGTCTTCGAGCAGAACACGGTGATGAAGTCGGCGGGATAGGCGGCGATCTTGCTGCCGAAGCCGCCTCCCACCTCCGGGGCGATGACGCGCAGCTTGTCCTCCGGAATCCCGGTGACGACCGAGCAGAGGAAACGGACGATGTGCGGGTTCTGGGTCGTGTTCCAGAGCGTCAGCTCGCCGGTCGCCTTGCTGTACTGCGCCACCGCGCCGCGCGGCTCCATCGCATTCGGAATCAGCCGCTGCTGGAGGATCCGCTCCTTGATGACGACGCCGTTCGACTCGGCCTCGGCGAACGCCGCGTCGAGGTCGCCGCCGCCCGCCACGGTCCAGTGGAACGCCTGGTTCCCGGGGATGTCCTCCCCGTTGCCGTCCTTGGCGTGCAACTGCGGGGCGTCCGCCGCGGCCGCCTTCTCGGGGTCGGTGACCACCGGGAGCGGCTCGTAGTCGACCTCGATCAGATCCAGCGCGTCGTGCGCCTGATACGGGGTCTCGGCCACGACCACCGCCACGATGTCGCCGGTGTAGCGGACGACGTCCTTCGCGATGCACGGATAGGGAGCGATCTTGAGCTCCGAGTCCGGGAGCAGCCAGGCGCAGGGTGTCGGCGCCAGGGCGCCCTCCGTGTCCGCGCCGGTGTAGACGGCGACGACCCCGGGGGCCGCCTTGGCCTCTCCGGTGTCGATGCGCGTGATGCGGGCGTGCGCGTGGCTGCTGCGGAGCATCGCCGCGTGCGCCATGCCGGGCAGCACGATGTCGTGCGTATAGGTCGCGCTGCCCGTGATGAGGCGCGGATCCTCGCGGCGGCGGATTCCGGAGCCGAAGATTCTGCTGCTCATGGCTGTTTCTCCCGCTACTTGTCCGCCGCGGCCATCGTCTCGGCCGCTTCACGCACGGCGCGCACGATGTTCTGGTAGCCGGTGCACCGGCAGAGGTTGCCCTCGAGGCCGTGCCGGATCTCGTCGTCGCTCGGCGACGCGTTCGTCCGCAGCAGCTCGTGCGAGGCCAGGATCATGCCCGGGGTGCAGAAGCCGCACTGCAGGCCGTGCTTGTTCCAGAAGCTCTCCTGTAGCGCATGCAGCTTCTCGCCGTCGGCCAGCCCTTCGATGGTCTTGACGTCGGCCCCGTCGGCCTGCACCGCCAGCGTCGTGCAGGACTTGGCGGACACGCCGTCGATCAGGACCGTGCACGAGCCGCACTGGCTCGTGTCGCAGCCGACCTTCGTGCCGGTCAGCTCGGCGAAGACCCGGATGAAGTGGACCAGGAGCAGTCGGGGCTCGACCTCCTGCTCGATTAGGCGGCCGTTGACCGTTGTGCGGACGGGGACTTTCACGCGTCACCTCCCAGGGGAGCGGCATTATAGCGTTCGGCGGCGGATGCGCGCCACCGCCGGACTCGCGGGGTCCGGGCCGAAGCACCGCAGGGGACTAGGAATCGCCGCCGTAGCGCTCGGCGAGGGCGTGCTTCTCGCCCACGCCGATCAGGTCGTTGAAGCGCTCGAAGGGGATGAGCCGGTCCTCGGCGCCGGCCGTCGTGCCCTCCGCCCGCAGATGTCCGTACACGGCCTCCAGCGCGCGGGCCGCGGCGTACAGGCCGGACACCGGATAGAGGACGAGCTGGAACCCGAGCGCGGCCAGTTCCTCGCCGGAGAGCAGCGGGGTCCGTCCCTGCTCGACCATGTTCGCCACGGTCGGCCTGGGCGCCGTCCGGCCCACCACCGCCAGCTCCTCGCGCGTGCGGGGCGCCTCGACGAACGTGGCGTCCGCCCCGGCCGCACGGGCCGCCTCCGCCCTTGCGAGCGCCTCGTCCAGGCCGCCGTCGGCGATGGCGTCGGTGCGGGCGACGAGGAAGAAGTCGGCGTCGCCCTTCGCGTCCACCGCGGCGCGGATCCTGCCCAGGTACTCGTCCCGCGGGACGACCCGCTTGCCGCGCATGTGGCCGCAGCGCTTCGGCCACACCTGATCCTCCAGGAAGCAGCCGGCCGCCCCCGCCGCGATCAGCTCGCGCACGGTCCGCACCACGTTCAGCGCATTGCCGTAGCCGGTGTCGGCGTCGACGAGTATCGGGATGCCCACGCTGCCGCAGATACGCCGCGCCCGGTCGATCACCTCGCTCTGGGTCAGGAGTCCGACGTCGGGCTCGCCGATGCAGGTGGCCGAGACGGCGTAGCCCGACACGAACGCCAGCTCGAAGCCGGCCCGCTCGGCCAGCTTCGCCGACAGCGTGTCGTAGACGCCGGGGAAGACCAGGCTGCCGGCCCGGTCGAGTACGGCGTGCACGCGCGTTGCCCCGTCGAGCGTCATTCCGGCGCCGTTCCCGTGGCCTGGCCGCCGCCGTGCGGAGCGGGCTCGAGGGCGGTGCCGAACGCTGCGAGACTGCCGGCGATCTCCGGGTTCGGCGTCAGGCCGAGCAGGTGGGCGACGAGGGGGTAGACGTCGACCGCGTCGACCGCGGGCAGTGCGACCCCGGCCGCGATTCCCGGACCGGCCGCGAGAAAGATGCCGTGCATTTCCGGCAGGGTCGGATCCCAGCCGTGCATGCCGGCCGGGGGCCGGTAGTCGGGGCCGAGGTGCACCATCCCCAGTCCGCTCGGCATGACCAGCAGGTCGCCGAGGCGCGCGCTGCGACGGGCATGGAGGTGTTCCGGGAGCTCCTCGCGCAGGTAGGCGCGCGCATGCACGAGCCGCGCGTTGAGGCGGTCGCGCAGGTCGCGTGCGCGATCCCGATCGCCGACGTGCAGGCTCACCGAAGGTCCGGCCTCAACCACTCGTACGCCGCTGAGCTCCACGACCTCCGACAGCACCGTGGTTCGATCGGGATCCGGCGCGGCCATTCCGTGATCGGAGACCACGACGAGGGCGACGCGCTCTGCGTGGGGCAGCGTGTCGATGCCGTCCATCAGCCGTCCCAGCAGCGCGTCGGCGCTCTCGACGCTTTGGCGCATGTCCGGATGATCCGGGCCGAGCCGGTGGCCGGCGCCGTCGACCAGCGAAAAGTAGAGGGTGACGAGGTGCGGGCGTTGCGCAGGCGGCAGGGCCAGCCATGCCAGGACCTGGACGATTCGCTCGCGGTTCGGCACCCGGCCGTCGTACGGGCGCCAGTGGCTGGGGCGAACGCCGCCGATGTCCGCTTCGGTTCCCGGGAAGAAGAACGCGGCGGAGACCATGCCCTGCTTCTCCGCCGTGACCCAGATCGGCTCGCCGCCCCACCAGGAGCCGTCCTGCGCGTCGTCTCGCCGCCGGTAGCTGAACTCGGCGCCGCGCGTCGGGTCGTAGAAGCGGTTGCCGACCACCCCGTGCGCTTCCGGATGCAGGCCGGTGGCGATGGAGTAGTGTCCCGGAAACGTGAGCGAAGGGAAGACGCTGACGAGGCCGGCGGCGCGCATCCCGCGGGTTGCCAGAAGGTCGAACCGGGGCGTGTCGAAGCGGCCGAGGTAGGACGGGTGAAGGCCGTCGAACGACACGAGCACGACGTGTGGCCGGGAAAGTGTGGAAGGATCGTTGATCCCGCCGGTTCCGATCGTCTGCGCCGCCGCGAATGCCGTCCCCCAAGGCTCCGCGCCGGTACCGCACGCGACAATCCACGCGGCCAGGGCGAGAATCCGCAGCCCGGTGGACAGCATGCGATGCACGGGTTGCCGGGAGGGGATGGGGTGAGTGACGGGGCTTGAACCCGCGACCTCCGGAGCCACAGTCCGGCGCTCCACCAACTGAGCTACACTCACCACACTGCGTGCCGCGAGGCGGACGCCTCGCGCGGGGCACAATCGACCATTGTAGCATCCCGCCGCGGGCGCTCGCCCGGGCCGGCCTTCAACGGCTTCGGCGCAACCGCGGCAGGCACTTACAATAGCGTCATGTCGAAGTCAGTCGATTCCGGCGCGGATGTCGGCCGGCCGTCGGCCCGGATCGGTGACGACGCGGTGGCCGCGGCGCGCGTGATGGTCGATGCGTTCCGCCTGACGACCGACGGCAGCGACGCGGGACGCATACTCAACGGCATCCTCGACGGTCTCGTATCGCTCGTGGACCACGACGCGGCGGGCGTCTACGTCGTCGATCCGCTCGGCGCGCGCGTATCGCACAGCGTCGCCCGCGGCTGCATCAATCCCGCGCCGGTCGACATGGAGGCGCCGTTCGAGGAGCACGGCGTCGTGGGTCGCGTCCTGGCCACCGGCGAGCCGGTTTCGCTGCACGATCAGCCGGGTGTCTGCGAAGGACGCGAGCGGGCGCGCTCGCGGCTGGTCGTGCCGCTCGTCGGCTCGCGAGGCCGCGTGCGGGGGGCGCTCGATCTGTGGTCGGACCGGTCGTCCGGCTACGACCAGGCGGCCGAGGCGGTAATCGGCGTGTACGCGTCCGCCGTCGCCGCGACCATCGAGAACGCCCGGCTGATTGCGGAAGTGCGCGACAAGCGCCGACTCGACAGCGATCTGGCGCTGGCGCGGGACGTGATGGAGGATCTGCTGCCGGGCGCGACCCCGACGCTGGCTGGATTCGACATCGCCGGGGCGCACGAGTCGTCGCTGGCCGTCGGCGGCGACTACTACGAGTTCATCCCGCTGCCGGAAGATCGCTGGGGAGTGGTTATCGCCGACGTCGTGGGCAAGGGCATCGCGGCGGCCCTGCTGGTCGCCGCGATCCGAGCCTCCATCGCCTCGCTGGTCGGCCACGAGCTGGCCGTGCGCGCGATCATGCGCCGCGCCAACCGTTTCTTTCACGAGTCGGTCGAGGAGGGGCGCTACGTCACGCTCTTCTACATGGTGCTCGACGTCCCCGCGCGCAGCCTGCTGTATGTCAACGCCGGCCACGTGCCGCCCGTGCTGGTGCGCGCCGGCGGCGAGGTGGAGCTGCTGGAGGAGGGCGGCGTGCCGCTCGGCCTGTTCCAGGCGCCGCGCTACTTCGAGGGACACGCGACGTTGGGGCCGGGCGACGTCGTCGGGTTGTACACCGACGGCATCGTGGAGCAGACCAACCCCGAGGGGGAAGAGTACGGCAACTCGCGGCTCATCGGGACGTTGCGGGAGGCGGGAGAGGCCGGCGCGACCGAGCTGTGCAGCCGCGTGATGCAGGACGTGCACAGATTCGGAGCCGGCCGGCAGAGCGACGATCGGACGTTGGTGATCATCCGATCGAACGCCGATCCGACCAGGGATCGGATTCCGTCGTGACGGCCCCGAACGAAGAAAAGAGCCGGACGGGAGCCGCCCGCCCGGCCCTGACTCTCAGTTGGCGTTGACCGTGTCGTGCGCGTACCGCTGGTAGTGCGCGGCGAGGACGTCGCGGCCGAAGTCGCCGTCGAAGTCGCGCCACACGCTGTGGACGTGGTTCGCGGTGTTCTGCACGTTGTTGTACTCGATCAGGAACGTCGGGCCCTGCACGCGGTAGTAGTGCCCCTCGCCCTCCTTGAGGCTCCCCATCCAGGCGAACCGGATGCCGTCGAGTCCGGCCTCTTTCACCTTGGCAAGACGCTCGGCCGCGATCGCCGCCGGCTGCGCCTCGGCGTACTCCTCGATCAGCGCCCAGAGGATGTCCTGCTGGCCGCGACTCAGATCGCCGAAGGCGACCCCGGAGTTCTCCTGTATCCCGGCCTCCCGGTCGGAGGTGGTCAGGATGTCGCTCGGGGCCTCGTCGGAGACGATTGCGGCCCTGCGGTGGGCGTCGGACATCGAGGCGATCAGGCTGCGGGGCAGGATGTCCTCCAGCACCAGAACCCGCTCGCCGGCGCGGCTGCCCTCGCGAACGTACGCCGGGTTGGTGCCGAAGAACTGCGGCGTGCTGGAGGCGAGCATCCCGTCGAGGACGGTCCAATTCGCCGAGATGTGGTGCCCCTCGTAGCGCCAGCCCCAGGACCCGTCCGCGGACGGGTCACCGAAGATCATGAAGAAGTACAGCTCGGTGTCGCGGATGGCGCGTCCTTCGCGGTCATAGAGGATCTGCTCGAGCTGCCGGATGCGCTCGGACTTCTCGTAGCCCTCGGCGCTCAGGCTCGCCTCTACCAGGGCCAGCGCCGCCTTCTTCTGCGTCCCGCTCATCGCCTTCAGGGACACGCCCTTGCGCTCGCGGGGGATGTAGTGCCAGTCGAAGCGATCGTCGCTGTTGAACGGGAACATCGCCGCGGAGCGCTGCTCCGGCGTCAGCGAGTCCAGGAACGCCTGCGCCGCCTCGGCCATCGAGGCGGTCTGGCCGGCCTTGTCCTGCATGGTGGCGGCCCCGGCGGTGACGATGGCCAGGACCACGAAGACGAGTGGAACGAGTCGCGCGGACACCTTCATGGGTTTCCTCCTCAGGGCTGTCTTGCGGTGAAGGCGAGCCTACAACCGGGGGCGGGGGGCGTCAAGATGCCGGCCGTCCCCGCGCCGCCCCGGGGGCACGGGTCGGCATTGCCGGCCTGAGAACAGTCTGCGCTGCGCCCTGCGGCGCAAGCTCTCGGCCGACCACCGGAGCAGACGGTCCGCCGCCCATCCGAATGTGCGAGGATCCACACGGTTCATGAAGGTGCTCGTTGCCGGCGGCCTGCCGGCGTTCCTCGTCTTTTGCGCGGCGGCGGCTGCGGGGCAGTCCGGCGGGGAAGGGTCCGCGCAGACGCGGATAGCGGCGGGGACGCCGGCGCCGGTCCCCGACGGGACGCGATTCGAGACCGACGTCGTCATCGACGGACCGCCTGCGCCCGTGGCCCCCGACGTGATCACGCGCGAGGGCGGCCAGGCGACGATGCGCGCCGTCCGGCTCCTTGCCGGCATCGAGGTCGACGGCCGGCTCGACGAGCCGGTCTACGACGCCGTGGCCCCGGTCTCCGACTTCATCCAGCAGCTTCCCGACGAGGGCGCGCTCGCGACCGAGCGGACCGACGCCTGGGTGATGTTCGACGACGAGAACTTCTACGTCGCCGGGCGCTGCTGGGACAGCGCGCCGCCGAGCGAGTGGGTGGCCACCGAGATGCGCCGCGACGCGTTCAACATGCTGAACAACGACCTGTTCGGCTTCCTGATCGACACGTTCTACGACCGCCGCAACGCGCTGCTGTTCTATGCGAACCCGCTCGGCGGCTTCGTCGATCAGGCCCTCACCAACGAGGGCAACCCGAATCGCGACTGGAACCCGGTTTGGGACGTCAAGACGGACCGGTTCGACGGCGGTTGGACCATCGAGATGGTCGTGCCCTTCAAGTCGCTCCGCTACCGCCCGGCGCGCGACCAGGTCTGGGGGATCCAGCTTCGGCGCACCGTGATGCGCAAGAACGAATGGGCCTACCTGACCCTGATCCCGATCTCGGCCGCGGGGTTCGGCGGGCGCGGGGGCGTCTTCCGGGTGTCCGCCGCCGGCACGCTGGTGGGGCTCGAGGCGCCGCCCGCCGGCAACAACCTGGAGATCAAGCCCTATGCCATAGGGGGTTTGACCAGCGTCCCGGGGGAAGTCGCGGGGTTGAATGCCGGCCCCGACCCGCGGGTCGAGGGCGACGGCAAGCTGGGGGTGGATCTGAAGTACGGCGTCACCCAGAACCTGACCGCCGATTTCACCGTCAACACCGACTTCGCGCAGGTCGAGGTCGACGAGCAGCAGGTGAACCTGACCCGCTTCAACCTGTTCTTCCCCGAGAAGCGGGAGTTCTTTCTCGAAGGGCGCGGCATCTTCGACTTCGCCCGCGGCAGCTTCCGTACGGCGCGCAGCCTGCGGCGGGGCAGCGTGCTCGGCGGCGGCGACGCGCCGACCATCTTCTACAGCCGCCGCATCGGGCTGCAGGGCGGGCAGGCGGTGCCGATTCTCGGCGGGGGGCGCCTGACCGGGAAGATCGGCGCGTTCGATGTCGGGGCGTTGAACATCCAGACCGGCAACGAGGCGGTCTCCGGCGCCCTGGACACGAACTTCACGGTGCTGCGCGTCAAGCGCGACATCCTGCGCCGCAGCAGCGTCGGCGGACTCGTGACGAACCGGTCGCTGGCGCTTTCCGGCGAGGGATCGAACCAGGCCTACGGCGCGGACGCCACCTTCTCGTTCTTCGACAGCGTGAACCTCCTCGGCTACTACGCGAGAACGCGCACCACCGGCGTGACGGGCCGCGACACGAGCTACCAGGCCCGCTTCGACTACGGCGCCGACCGCTACGGCCTGGAGGTGGACCACCTGCTGGTCGAGGACGACTTCCGGCCGGAGGTCGGGTTCCTGCGCCGGCGGAACTTCCGCCGCACGTCGCTGTCCGGGCGCTACAGTCCGCGGCCGCGCTCGATCGAGTCGGTCCGCCAGTTCGTGCTGGAGGCGAGCCACGACTACTTCCTGACCGCCGACACCGGGTTCCTGGAAACGCGCCAGAACCAGGTCGCGTTCCAGACCGAGCTCGAGAGCAGCGATCAGTTCGGGGTGCGGCTGAGCGACAGCTACGAGCTGCTGCAGCGGCCGTTCTTTCCGTCGGGCGGAGACGTCGCGATTCCCGCCGGCGGCTACGGCTTCACCGACGTGCGCCTGACGTACGCGCTGGGGCCGCAGCGGCTGCTCAACGGGCGGGTGGAGGTAGCGACCGGCGGCTACTTCGACGGCGACATCACGTCCGTCGATCTCAGCCGCGGCCGGGTCGACCTGCTGCCGCAACTGGCCGTCGAGCCCAGCCTGTCGTTCAACTGGATCGACCTGCCGGGCGGATCGTTGCGCACCGATCTCGTGCGGGCGCGCGTGAACTACACCTTCACGCCCCGGATGTTCTTCAGCGGCCTGCTGCAGTACAACTCCGCGAGCCGGACGCTGGGGACCAACCTCCGGCTGCGCTGGGAGTACTCGCCCGGGAGCGAGCTGTTCGTCGTCTACACCGAGGAGCAGGATACCGATCCGCTGCGGCCGGACCGTTACGACGGGCTTCGCGACCGCGGGTTCGTGATCAAGCTCACGCGGCTGTTCCGCAACTAGCGCCCCGAAACGCCTCGCAGGCTCGGCGTTCGGCCCATCCCCCCGCTCCATGACTCTGCGCCACAGCACTTCGCTTCGCTGTTCTGCGGCGCAGACTCCTGGCATGATTCGCGGTCGCGTGGGCCCGACCTTCCGGTCGAGCGCCGTAAACACCGGGGCGCTCCTGTCCGTCTGACATACTTGGCGGTATGCACGGCCGATCGACACTTCTCGTTCCCTCGCAAACCATGTGGAAGATGCGCATCGTTTCGGGGCTGCTGGCCACGATTCTCTCCGTGGCGCATTCCGCGGCTCAGCCTCCGTCGGGCGCGTTGCCGGCGTCGCCCGGCGACGACGCCCTCGTGCTCGTGGTCCCCTTCACCAACCTCGCCGGTGACCCGGCGGACGACTGGATCGGCGTCGGCATCGCCGAGGCGGTCGCCATCGATCTGCAGGTGACCGGGACGCCGGTGCTGCGCGCTACGGCGGCGGCGCGCGGGGACAGCGGTTCGGGCGGGGTTCTGGAGGTCGGCCGTCGGGCCGGAGCGGGTCGGGTGGTCAGCGGCGCCTACCAGCGCAGCGGAGACCTGATCCGCGTGACCACCCGGGTCCTCGACGTGGCGGAGGGAACCGTGCTCCGCTCCGCGACCGTGACCGGCCTGCTCGCGGACATCTTCGAGTTGCAGGACAGGGTGGCGGCCGAGCTGCGCATCGAAGCGGGGTCCGTCGAGTCACGGCCGCCGGCGCCGGCGGCGGCGGGAATGGAGCGGCCCGCGGGGCCTGCGGCAGCCGCGACCCGGTCGGATGCCCCGGCCGCCGGGGCCGCACCGGGCGCCGCGCCCGGACGCCGCGGGCCGTTCGGCCGGGCGGCGCCGCCCGCGGCGGCGCCGCCCGCGGCGCCCGGCGCGGCGCCGGCGCCGCCCCCCCGCGCCGAGCGCCCCCCCGGGGGGGGCGCCCCCCCCCCCGGGGCGCCCCGCGCCGCCGGCGCGCGCGCGGCGGGGGGCGGGGGCCGCGCGGGGGGCGGCGCCGGGGGGCGGGGGGCCGGGGGGCGGGGCGGCGCCGCCCGCGCCTCTCGGCGCGCCGTCGGCGCCGCCCGCGATTGCCGAGGCGCCTCCGGCAACGGAAGCCGCCGCCGCGGTCGCTCCCGGCGCCGCCGGCCGACCTGTCGTCGGGACCGCCGGCCTCTTCGTCGATGCGGGGCTCATCGACGGGCCGCCTGCGCCTGTGGCGCCGGCGGTGATGACACGTGACGAAGCGGGCCGTACGACGGTGCGCGCGATCCGCCTCGACGAGGGCATCCGCCTCGACGGCGTCCTCGACGAGCCGGTCTACGAGACGGTGCCGGCCATCACCGGCTTCATTCAGCAGGTGCCCGACATCGGGGCGCCGGCGACCGAGCGGACCGAGGCGTGGATCATGTTCGACGACACGAACGTCTACGTGTCGGCCCGCGTGCACGAGTCGGTGCCGGAGAGCCAGTGGGTCGCCAACGAGATGCGGCGCGACACCAGCCAACTCCGCCAGAACGACACGTTCACGGCTTTCTTCGACACGTTCTACGACCGCCGCAACGGCTTCAACTTCTACACCAACCCGCTCGGAGCGCGGGCCGACCAGCAGTTCACCAACGAGGGCAACCCCAACGCCGACTGGAACCCGGTGTGGGACGTGCGGACCGGCCGCTTCGCCGGCGGCTGGACGGTGGAGATGGAGATCCCGTTCAAGACGCTCCGCTATCGCTCGGAGCCGCCCCATGTCTGGGGCATCCAGCTCCGCCGGGCCATCCGGCGCAAGAACGAGTGGGTGTACCTGACGCGGTTGCCGATCTCCGCCGGTGGCGGCAGCGGCTCGGCCGGCATCTTCCGGGTCTCGGCGGCCGGGTCGCTGGTGGGTATCGAGCCGCCTCCCGCCAGCCGCAACATCGAGGTCAAGCCGTACGCCATCGGCGGCCTGACCACGGACCTGACCGCGTCCCCGCAGTTGGTCGACGAGGGCAGCGGCGACGCCGGCATCGACGTCAAGTACGGCATCACCCAGAACCTGACCGCCGACTTCACCTACAACACCGACTTCGCGCAGGTGGAGGTGGACGAGCGGCAGGTCAACCTGACCCGCTTCCCGCTGTTCTTCCCGGAGAAGCGCGAGTTCTTTCTCGAAGGACGGGGGATCTTCGGCTTCGCGCGCGGCGGCGTGACCGGCCGGTTCGGCGGCCCCGGCGGCGGCCCGGTGGGCGGAGTCTTCGGTGACGTGAACGTGCCGCAGCTCTTCTACAGCCGCAAGATCGGGCTGGAAGCGGGCCGCGTGGTGCCCATCGTCGGCGGGGCGCGGGTGACCGGCAAGATCGGGCAGTTCGACGTCGGGGCCCTGAACATCCAGGCCGGCGACGAGGTGGCCTCCCGTTCCGACCCGACCAACTTCACCGTCGTCCGCCTGCGGCGCGACCTCCTGCGGCGCAGCTCCGTCGGAGCGATGTTCACCAACCGTTCGGTCTCCCGGGTGGCCCCGGGCTCCAGCCAGGCCTACGGCGTCGACGGCACCTTCGCCTTCTTCGAGAACCTGAGCCTCATCACCTACGTCGCCCGGACCCGGGTCCCGGGACCGGACCATCGCGGCAAGGACATGAGCTACCAGGGCACGTTCGAGTACGCGGCCGACCGCTACGGCCTGAAGGTCGATCACCTGCTGGTCGAGGACAACTTCCTGCCGGAGGTGGGTTTCCTCCGGCGCGACAACTTCCGGCGCTCCTACGTCACGGGCCGCTTCAGCCCACGGCCGCAGTCGATCGAGAGCGTCCGGCAGTTCAGCCTGGAAGGGAGCATCGACTACATCCTCACCGCCGACCAGAACCACCTGGAGACGCGCCAGAACATCGTGGCGTTCCAGACCGAGTTCGAGTCGAGCGACCGGCTGACGTTTACCGCCACCGACAACTACGAGCTGCTGGTCCGGCCGTTTACGCCTCCGGGTTCGGGCTTCTCGATCCCGGTGGGGGGCTACAGCTTCGCCGACGCGCAGATCTCCTACTCCATCGGCCAGCAGCGGCGCGTCAACGGGACGGTGGCGGTGCGGCGGGGCGCCTACTTCGACGGCGATCTGACGTCGGTGGAGCTGAGCCAGGGGCGCATCGCGGTGCTGCCGCAGATGTCGGTGGAGCCGACGATCTCGTTCAACTGGATCGACACGCCGTACGGCGCGTTCCAGACGAACCTGGGCGTGACGCGGGTGAACTACGCGTTCAACCCGCGGATGTTCTTCAGCGGCCTGCTGCAGTACAACTCGGCCAGCAACTCGTTCGGCAGCAACCTGCGCCTGCGGTGGGAGTACAGCCCGGGCAGCGAGTTGTTCGTCGTATACACCGACGACCGCGACGTCACCGGCGGCTTGCGGCCCGACCGGGGTTGGGACCTGCGCAATCGCGGCTTCGTGGTCAAGTTCAACCGGCTGTTCCGCTTCTGACGGCTGGCAGCCCGGATGCCGCAAGCCCGAGATTCCGGACGATCGCCAGCGCCGATCGCGAGCGGTTGAGGCCGTACAGGTGCAGGCCGGGTGCTCCGCCCGCGAGCAGCGCCTCGCACTGCCGCGAGGCGAATTCGATGCCGAACTCGGTCACCGCTTCGTCGTCGTCCCCCAGCCGGTCGAGGTCGGCGACCAGCGCCGGGGGCAGCGTCGCGCCGCACAGCGCGGTGAAGCGCTTCACCTGTTTCGTGCTCAGGATGGGCAGGATGCCGGGCGTTATCGGCACGGCGACGCCGAGCGGGCCCGTCAGGTGGTCGACCATGCGGAAGTAGTCGGCGTTGTCGAAGAAGAGCTGCGTGAGGATGAACTCGGCGCCGTGGTCGACCTTGTCGCGCAGCCGCCGCCAGTCGACTTCCCTCGCCTCGGTGCAGTCGGGATGGCCTTCGGGAAAGCCGGCGCAGCCGATTGCGAACTCGTCGGACCGGGCCTTCAGGACGTCGATGAGCTGGTAGGCGTAGTCGAACCCGCCGACCGGCCGCACGAAGTCCGGCTCCCCCGGGGGAGGATCGCCGCGCAGGGCCAGGATGTTCTCGATGCCGAGTCCCGCCGCTTCGTCGAGGAAGCCGTTCATCGCCACGCGTGTGAAGCTGACGCAGGTGACGTGCGCCATCGCGGTCAGGCCGTGCTCCCGCTGCATGCGGTCGACGATCGACAGCGTCCGGGCGCGCGTCCCGCCCCCGCCGGCGCCGTACGTGACCGAGCAGAAGTCGGGGCGCGCCTCGGCCAGACGCGGCAGCACCCGCTCGAACAGGCTCTCGTCTCCCTGCGGCGTCTTCGGCGGGAAGAACTCGATGGAAACGACCGGCCGGCCGGCGGCGCCCTTCTCGGCGTAGATGTCGGGAATGCGCTTCACGGCAGCGGAAGTATACCGGCGGGCGAATGACGGACGGTCCGGGGGGCGGGGCGGCCCGTGCGGCGGGGTGACAACCGCCCACCCGTTGTGCAGAATGGCCGGATGAATCCGACCAGCGAGCCGTCTTCGCGTCCCTTCGTGCCGTTCGTGCCCGAATCGTCGGACCTGCCGGAGCTGACGTTTCGCGCGGTGCTGCTCGGCACCGCGATGGCGATCGTGCTCGGCACCGCCAACGCCTACCTGGGGATGCGGGCCGGCCTGACGGTGGCCGCCACCTTCCCGGCGGCGGTGGTGGCGATGGCGGCGCTGCGCCTGTTCGGGGGGTCGATTCTCGAGGAGAACATGGCGCGGACCACCGCGTCGGTGGGCGAGGCGCTGGTCGCCGGGGCCATCTTCACCATCCCGGCGTTCGTCATCAGCGGGGTCTGGGACGAGCTGCGCTATTGGGAGAGCACCGCCATCATGCTGGTCGGCGGCATCCTCGGCGTCCTATTCATCATCCTGCTGCGCCGCACCCTGGTGGTCGAGGCGGAGTTGCCCTATCCCGAGAGCGTGGCTGCGGCGGAGCTGGTCAAGGCGGGGCAGGGCGGAAGGCAGACGGGCGCCAAGTTCGTGTTCCAGGCGATGGGCGTCGCCGGGGGCTGGGAGCTGCTGAAGAACAGCAACGGCATCAAGCTGGTGGCCGACTCGGCCACGTGGTTCGTCTCGCTCGGACAGTCGACCATCGAGATGCTGGGCCGGCAGGTGAACTACGTGGGCGGGTTCCTGCTGCAGTCGCCCGCCGCATCGCCGGCGCTGCTCGGCGTGGGCTTCATCGTCGGGCCGCAGATTGCCGCCACGTTGTTCGCCGGGGCGGTGCTCGGCTGGCTGCTGCTGGTCCCGTTGAGTCTCTTCCTGAACCCGGCGCTGGCCGCCGGGGTGACCGATTCGGCCGGGTTCATCGAGCTCAGCACCGAGGTGTGGCTGCGGCAAGTCCGCCCGCTCGCCGTCGGGACGATGATCGTCGCGGCGTTCTACACGCTGTACAACCTGCGCACGTCGCTCATCCAGGGCATCGGGCGCGCCCTGGGCGACATCGGCTCCTCGCAGACGGAAGGCGCCGGCCGCCAGGACATCGACATCGACGTCCGGAAGACGCTTCTCGCAATCGTGGCGCTGGCGGTGCCCCTGTTCGGCCTCTACTGGTACTTCAGCGAGAGCGTCGGCGGCGCCTTCCTGCTGACCATCATGATGGTCATCCTCGGGTTCCTGTTCGCCGCAGTGGCCGGCTACCTGGTCGGCCTGCTCGGCAGCTCGAACAACCCGATCAGCGGTCTGACGCTCAGCACGCTGCTCATCGCCGCCGTCGTCATGGTCGGCATCGGGGTGACCGGATCCGGCGGCATCCTCGGGGTGCTGGCGGTGGCCGGCGTCGTCTGCTGCGCCTGCGGCATCTCCGGCGACATGTTGCAGGACCTGAAGGTGGGCCACATTCTCGGCGGCACGCCGTGGAAGATGCAGATCGGCGAGCTGATCGGCGTGACCGTCGCCGCCATGGTGCTCATCTGGCCGATGATCCTGATGGACCAGGTCTACGAGATCGGCAGCCCCGAGTTGCCCGCCCCGCAGGCCGGCCTCATGGCGCTCATCTCGCAGGGCATCGTCGGCGGGGACATGGCCTGGCCGCTGGTCATTGCCGGGATGGCCCTGGCCACCGTCCTCATCCTCATCAACGCGCCGTCGCCCATGCTGATCGCGGTCGGGATGTATCTCCCGTTCCCGTCGACGGCGGGCATCTTCGTCGGCGGCCTCGTGAGCTGGTGGCTGTCGCGCTCGCTCGACGAGCAGGCGGCGACCGGCGAGGAACGGACGACCGCGACCAACACCGGGGTGCTCCTCTCGTCCGGCTTCATCGCCGGCGAGGCGCTGATGGCCGTGCTGCTGGCCTTCGTGGTCGGAGCGAGCGAGGCGGTCCCGTGGCTGGTCCTGCCGCAGATCGCCGACAGCGCGCTCGGTGGAGCGCTCATCTTCATCCTGCTCTACTACATGCTGGTCAGGATGCCGCTGAACGCGATGCGCGGCGGCGGACAGTGACCGCCGGGCCGCCGCCAGCACGGGATTCAGAGGCGGACGCAGGTCTTGCCGGCGCGCGAGTAGCCGGTGTCGCGCCCGTTGAGGGGGTTTGCGCCGCCTCAGCCGGCGCCGAAGGCGCGCTGCCCGCAGATGCCACCGCGTTCTGGAACGCTTGCCCGCGCCGCCGCCTGGACTGGCGCGAGCTCGACGACGGGTGCTGCGTCGTGTTGCGCCCGCAGCTCGGCGAGGGACGCATCGGCCGCTGGATCGCCTCGAAGCTGGGCGATCCCTGCTACCGAATCCGTCTCGACGACGTCGGATCCTTCATCTGGAAGGCGTGCGACGGCGAGACGCCGCTGACGCAGATCGCCGGGCGGCTGCGTGCGGAGTTCGGTGAACGCGTCGAGCCGGCCGAGGAACGCCTCGCGCGGTTCATCCAGTCGATGCTGCGGTCGCGAATGGTGTCGAGGTGAGTTCAGGCGTCGGGGGCGTCAGCAAGCCCTTGCGCACCATGTCCGCGAGCATGGCGTCGGCGAGAATGGGACTCCGCTCGGCGCGCGGCGGCACGGGCTTACCGCGTGGTGTCGCATGACCGGGCCACCAGGGCCAGCACCTGGTCCGGATGGTCGGTGAACACGGCGTCGACGCCGGCCTCCATCAGCGCCGCCACCTCGCCGGCGAGGGAGTCGAACGTGGCGTCGAGCCGGTCGGCGCGCAGCGTGTAGGCGTGCACCTGCAGGCCGAGGGCGTGGGCCTGCCCGACGACGGCGGAATCCTGGAACACGAGCTCCTTGGGCACGCCGATGCCGATCGCGTAGGAAGCGATGCGGGTCAGGCCGGCGGGCGTGAGCTGGTCCGGCCGTGCGATGAGCTGCACGCGCGGCAACTCCGTATCGAGCACCGCGAGGGCCTCGGCGTCGAACGACTGAATCCGGATCGGCCATTCGTAGCCGGCGAGCTCCGCGAGCAGGGTGGGGGCCAGCTCCGGCTGCACGCCGGGACTCTTCAGCTCCGGATAGACGCCGACCCGGCGCCCCGTGGTGCGGTTCAGTCCGTCGACCAGCTCCAGGACGTTCGCCAGGCGCGGCACGCGGAACGTCCGGTGGGGGTAGCGGTCCGGCAGGGCCTCGACGATGCGCAGCCTCTCGATCTCCGCGTAGGTGAAGTCGGCCGCGTAGTGCCGGCCGTCGGCCCGCGCCCGGTCCGGGTAGCGCTCGGCGACGTCGGTGGTGCGATCCAGGGTGATGTCGTGCAGGGCGATGGCGACGCCGTCGGCCGTCAGTACGACGTCCGGCTCGATCCAGCCGGCGCCCTGTCCGTACGCGAGCGCGTAGGCGGGCAAGGTGTGCTCCGGCAGGTAGCCCGACGCGCCGCGATGGGCGAGGATCTCCATGCAGCCGTCCTTTCCGTCCGGCTCCCCGGTCGGGGTCCGGTCCTGGGCCGCGGCGGCCGACGCCGCCAGCACGACGGCGGCGCCGCTCAACGCGGCAACGAGTCTTGTCAGGCAGGTCATGGTTGCTGGCCTTTCACCTGGGGGCGCCACCGGCCTTTCACCTGGGGGCGCCATTCCCTCGGACGTATACACTGAGCAGCACGGGGTTGCCGCAGTCGGGAACCCGATTCGGCGCAGAGTCTAACCGGAAGCGGCGGTGGGGAGCACGAGATGTCCTGGTGGGGCTGGCTGATCATCGGATTCGTCCTGGCGGGCGCGGAGCTGTTGGCGGACGCGGGGTTCTACCTCGTCTTCGCCGGCGCCGCCGCGATCTGCGTGGGCCTCCTCGGACTCGCCGGGGTCGTCCTCCCGGCGTGGGCGCAGTGGGTGGCGTTCTCGATGCTCGCCATCGCCTCGGTGGTGCTGTTTCGGCGGAAGTGCTACGACCGGTTGCGGGGCGGCGGCGGCGGCGAGGCGGATTTACGTCATCCGGCAATCGGGGCGACGGTCGTCGTCGACGAGGACGTCGCTTCCGGCGGGCGGACCCGGGTGCGCCTGCAGGGGACGGAGTGGACGGCGGTGAACGTGGGCCCGGATTCGATACCGCACGGGTCCGGCGCCGTGGTGGTCGATACCGACGGCGTCGCCCTGGAGATTGTCGAGGCGCCGTCCTCGGAATCTGTTCATTGACTCGATACGGAGAACCATCATGGATGCCGGTTTCATCGTCGCCCTGGTGCTGGCCCTCGTCGTGATCGTCGTCATCGCGAAGACGGCGGTGGTCGTGCCGCAACAGAACGCCTACATCATCGAGAGCCTCGGCAAGTACTCGAGAACCCTGGAGTCCGGGTTCGCGCTGCTGATCCCGTTCGTCGAGCGGGTCGCCTACCGCCACAGCCTGAAGGAACGGGCGATAGACGTCGAGGAGCAGGTCTGCATCACCGCGGACAACGTGCAGGTGGGGGTGGACGGCGTGCTCTATCTGCAAGTGATGGACGCGCGCAAGGCCTCCTACGGGATCGGCAACTACCTGTTCGCAATCGCCCAGCTCGCGCAGACCACCCTGCGCAGCGAGATCGGCAAGATCGAGCTGGACAAGACGTTCGAGGAGCGCAGCCACATCAACCTGCGCGTGGTCGAGGAGCTCGACGACGCCTCCAATCCGTGGGGCGTCAAGGTGCTGCGCTACGAGATCAAGAACATCAACCCGCCGCACGACGTGCTGAGTGCGATGGAAAAGCAGATGCGCGCCGAGCGGGAGAAGCGCGCCACGATTCTCGAGTCCGAGGGTGACCGGGACGCCAAGATCAACCAGGCCGAGGGCGAGAAGCAGCGCGTCATCAAGGAGTCCGAGGCGGCCAAGCAGCAGCAGATCAACGAGGCCGAGGGCGAGGCGGCCGCGATCCTGGCGGTCGCCGAGGCGACCGCCGAGGGGCTGAAGAAGGTCGCCGAGGCGCTCAACGCGGAGGGCGGCGACAAGGCGATGCAGCTCCGGGTCGCCGAGGACTACCTGGAGCGTTTCGGAAACCTGGCGAAGGCGGGCAACACGCTGATCGTGCCGGCGAATCTGAGTGACGTGGCGTCCATGATCGGCGCCGCCACCACCGTGCTGAGGCAGGTCTCGGACGACGCCGGCGCCGCGCCGCGCGGATAGCGCCGCCGAGACCCGTCGCGAGGCTCCGTGCGCCGGCGCGAGCCCCGCGGGCGGCCTCGTCCGGCGGACATGCCCGCGCCGCGCCGATGGGGTGTGCCTTCCTCGGCGCGCCGCGGCTCAGCCTCCCGGCGCATAGCGGTTGGTGATCGGCAGCCGCCGGTCCTTGCCGAAGGCGCGCGTCGAGATGCGGACGCCGGGGGGGGCCTGGCGGCGCTTGTACTCCGCGCGGTCGACGAGTTGCACCACGCGATCGACGGTCTCCCGGGCGAAGCCGAGCGTCCCTATCTCGGCCGGGCTCCGGTCCTGCTCGACGTACGCTTCCAGAATCGCGTCCAGCACGTCGTAGGGGGGCAGGCTGTCCGAGTCGCGCTGGTTGTCGCGCAGCTCGGCCGTCGGCGGCTTGTCGATGATCCGCCGCGGGATCACCTCGCCGTCGCGGTTGCGCCAGACGGCCAGGCGATAGACCCAGGTCTTCAGCACGTCCTTCAGCACCGCGAAACCGCCGGCCATGTCGCCGTAGAGGGTGGCGTAGCCGACGCTCAGCTCGCTCTTGTTGCCGGTGGTCAGCACCAGCCAGCCGAACTTGTTGGACAGGGCCATCAGCAGGTTGCCGCGGATGCGCGCCTGCAGGTTCTCCTCGGCGACGCCGGGTTCCGTCCCGGCGAACGGCTCGGCGAGCGCGTCGCCGTACGAGACGGCCAGCTCCTCGATCGGCAGCTCCAGGAAACACGTGCCGAGCCGGCGGGCGAGGATCGCGGCGTCGTCGCGGTTCATCCCGGCGGTGTAGCGCGACGGCATGGAGACGGCGGTCACCGCGCCGGGACCGATGGCGTCGGCCGCAATGGTGAGCGCGAGGGCGGAGTCGATGCCGCCCGAGAGTCCGAGCACGGCTCCCGGAAAGCCGTTCTTCCGGATGTAGTCGGCGGTCCCAAGCGTAAGGGCGCGGTAGATCTCCGCCTCGGGAGACAGCGCGTCCGTGGCTTCGCGTACGGCCGGCGGCGGGCGTCGGGAGGGCGCCTGGTGGAGCCGGACAACGGAAACGCGGCCTGCATCCGGTCCGGGCGCAGGACCCCGAACGGTCGCTGCATCCGGTATCGACCGGTCCCAGCGCGCGTCGGACTCTCGCTGCTCGCGGGCGGCGGTCGGGTCGAGGTCCGCGACGAGCATGTCCTCCTCGAACGGTCTGCCGCGGGCGAGTGTCGTTCCGTCCGGTCCGATGACGAGACTGTGGCCGTCGAAAACCAGCTCGTCCTGCCCGCCCACGGCGTTGCAGAACGCGAGGAAGCAGCGGTGATTGCGGCAGCGGGCGGCGAACAGCTCCTCCCGCTCCCGGCCCTTGCCCCGGTGATAGGGCGAGGCCGAGAGGTTGACGACGACCTCCGCGCCGCCGTTCACGGCCGCCCATTCGGCCGGACCGCCCGGCATCCAGATGTCCTCGCAGATGGTGACGCCCACCCGCCGCCCGTCGAGGTCGACCACGAGCGATTCGGTTCCCGGCAGGAAGTAGCGGCGCTCGTCGAAGACGGCGTAGTTCGGAAGGTGGTGCTTGCGGTACAGCGCCGCGACCCGACCGTCGGCCAGGACCGCGGCGGCGTTGTGGAGCCGGGCGGTGGCGGGTGCGGCCCGGCCGCCGCCGGCCGTCCCGGACACCGCCGCCACGGGTTCCGGGACGCCGACGCAGGCAACGATGCCGGTGGCGGCGCCGGCCACCTCGCCGAGCGCGGCGGCGGCGTCCTGCACGAAGCTCGGTTTGAGCAGGAGGTCTTCCGGCGGGTAGCCGGTGAGCGACAGCTCGGGAAACAGGGCGATGTCGGCTCCCCGCTCCCGCGCCTCGCGAATCCGCGCCTGCAGAGCGGATACGTTGCCTGAAAGGTCGCCGACCACCAGATTCGACTGGCAGAGGGCGATACGGATCACGCTGGGCATCGAGGCCGCGCGCTACCGCTGCACGGCGTGGGGCCGGGGCAGATCGCGGAAGCCGAGGGCCACCCCGATCTCCCGGATCTTCTGCTGCACGCGGCGTTGGTTGTCCGGACCCATGCCGATCAACTGGCGCTGCGCCGGCGAGAGGTACTCGAGCGTCTCGTCGGCGTACAGATACAGCGGTCCGCGCGGGACCAGTTCGGGCTGGCCTTCGATGACCGGCGCGTTGAGCAGATGCGCCACCGCCCGCCACACGGTATCGCCGAATGCGTCGCCGGGCTGGCCGAGCTCTTCGTAGGCTTCCCGCAACAACGGACGCAGCCGCCGGTACAGCTCGGCGATGCCCTCCGCGTCGAGCGAGGCCACGAGGGCCGCCGCGTCGTCGTAGCGGGCGTAGCTGGCCGTGGAGATCCGTGGCGCCGACGTATCGCCGTCGATCTGGAAGCGGCCCTCGGGTCGGAGAAACGGTACGTGCTGGGAGGGATTCGTGCCCTCGGCCACGTTGTCGATGACGACGACGACCGTCCGCACGAGCTCGTCCGTGACGAGCCAGCTCGCCAGTTCGGGATTCGCGGACAGGTCCGCGACCAGCTCGCGAACGACCGGGTCGCTCTCGTTGAGCGGCGGCATCTCGAACACCGGCTCCGGCTCGGGTTCCGGCTCCGGCTCGGGTTCCGGCTCGGGTGGCGGAGGCGGTGGAGGCGGCGGAGGCGGCGGAGCCTCCACGACTTCCGGTTCCGGCTCCGGTTCGGGCGCGACGTCCACCAGGAGGTAGCCGACGATCGCGACGACAATCACGATGCCCGCGAGTCCGGCGGCGGGCGGCAGTTGCTTCACGCGGTTCAGCAGGTCCTGCAGCAATGTTGGGTTACCGTTCGTCATGCCGAAACTTCCCGCTGGAGCGTTCCCGGAAGCGGGAACGCCATGGAGCAGTGTTCACGCCGACCCGGCCAACGGGTCGAAATTGCATGCTACCACGGATGCCGCGGCGCCTCAGTCGTCGCGCCGCAGGAGCCAGCCGCGCAGCTCCCCGCCGGGGTTGTTCTCCGTGTGGATCTGCACGTAGTAGCGTTCGCCGCGGAGCTCGGTGAGCTGATCGTCGGTCAACGTGACCGTGTCGACGATTTCCCCGGCGGTGCCGGTCGTCCCGCCGACGTCTATCGCAAACGCGACCCCGCCTCGACGGGCCACCGGCGCGTTGTGCACGTGAGCCGCGGTCACTCCCGAGCTCAGTCCGTCGAACCGCACCGCGACCGTGAGCGCGTTGCCGGTCAGCTCGGCCGCGACGGATCCCGCACCGGAGATCGCCGACGTGGTACGCAGGTCGACCGGCATCCGCGAGAGGCGTTCGCCGTAACGCTCGGCATCCTGTGCGCCTGCCGCCGCGACCAGCAGCACCATGCACAGCGCCAGTCCCAGCTTGATGTTGATCATCGGTTCACTCCTCGCGTGATCGCGCCGACGGGTTGGGGACCGGTCCGGGAGTCGTCGTCCGTGCCGAGCGACTCCAGGATCTCTTCGTTGTGCTCGCCCAGCGCCGGCGGTCGGCGGTGAATGGCCGCCGGCGTCCGCGAGAGCCGGATGGGGTTGCCGAGGCTGCGCATCGTGCCGAGGCCGTCGTGCGGCATGTCGACGACCATGCCGCGCGCCCGCAGGTGCGGATCCTCCAGCGCCTCCCCGATGGACCGAACCTGCGCGCAGGGTACGTTGTGGGCGCGCAGGCGTTCGATCAGCGCGTCGCGCGTGTACTTCGCGAGGCGCGGCGTCAGCTCGGCGATGAGCCGCGGACGGTGGGCCATCCGGTCGGTGTTGGTGGCGTAGTCCGGGTGATGCTCGAGGTCGCCCGCGTTCACTGCGGCGCAGAATTGCTTCCAGAGCCGCTCGTTGCCGACGGCCACGACGACCAGCCCGTCCGCGACCTCGATGGTCTCGTACGGGGTCAGCGTGTGGTGCTGGTTGCCCTCGCGCCCCGGCTCCTCGCCGGTGTTGAAGTAGATCCCGGCCGGCAGCGCGAGGGCCGAGGTCATGGCGTCGAGCAGCGCGATGTCGACGTGCTGGCCCTGTCCGGTGCGGTCGCGGTCCCGCAGCGCGAGGAGGATGCCGTTCATCGCGTAGAGGCCGGCAAGGTAGTCGGTGATCGCGACTCCGACCCGCGTCGGCGGGCCGTCCGGATGGCCCGTGACGTCCATCAGTCCGCTCTCGGCCTGGATGACGGCGTCGTAGCCGGGGAGGTTCTTCTTCGGGCCGATCTGCCCGTAGCCGGTGACCGAGCAGTAGACGAGCCGCGGATTCAGCGCCGCCGCGGCTTCGTAGCTGAAGCCGAGCTTCGCCAGGCTCCCCGGCCGAAAGTTCTCGATCAGGACGTCGGCGGTCGCGATCAGCCGGCGCAGCGCGTCCGCGCCGTCCTCGGACTTCAGGTCCAGCGCGACGCTCTTCTTGCTTCGGTTCAGGCCCAGGAAGAAGGTGCTCCAGCCGTCGCGGTGCGGCGCCCAGGCGCGGGTGTCGTCGCCGTGCGCGGGTTCCTCGATCTTGAGCACCTCGGCGCCCATGTCGCCCAGCATCATCGCGCAGTAGGGGCCGGCCAGCACCCGGGTGAGATCGAGCACGCGCAGTCCGTCGAGAGGAGGCATCGGGTGCCGCGATTATATGCGCGCGGCGGCTCGCTCCGGGCGGACGGTCCGGGACGGTCGTCGCCCTTGAGACGGCGGCGGGACGCTGATAGGGTGGAACCGTCCGGACAATACAAGGAGATGCCACGATGGCCCGCATCCAGCGTCCGTTCGTGAATGCCGCCGTCGCCGCCGGCCTGGCGGTTGCCGCCGCGTGTGCGACTCCCGCCGCGGATCCGGCGGATGCCTGCACCGACCTGACCACGCTGGCGCTGATCGATCTGCGGATCGGGGCGGCGGAACGCGTGCCGGCCGACGCCGGCGTGCCCGCGCACTGCAGGGTGAACGGGACTATCGAGACGGAGATCAACTTCGAGCTGCTGCTGCCCGACGAGTGGAACGGACGGTTCCTGATGGGTGGCGGCGGCGGCTTCGTCGGCAGCGTGCAGAACCAGGCGCGCACGCTCTACGCGCACGGCGGGAGCCCGCTGCAGCGCGGCTACGCGACGGTGGGGACCGACACCGGGCACACCGGCAGCGGCATCGAGGCGGGCTGGGCGCTCGATCATCCCCGGCGGCAGGAGAACTTCGGCCATCGCGCCGTCCACCTGACCGCGGAAGCGGCCAAGTCGATCATCGGCGACTACTACGACCGGCCGGCCGACTACTCCTACTTCGTCGGCTGCTCGCGGGGCGGCGGGCAGGCGATGATGGAATCGCAGCGCTATCCGGACGACTTCGACGGCATCGTCGCCGCGGCGCCCGCCTACGACTGGACCGGCATCACCGCCGGCTTCGTGCAGAACCAACAGGCGATCTATCCCGACGGCGACATCGACGATCCGGTGCTCACCCCGGCCGCCCTCGAGCTGCTCGGGTCGAGCATCCTCGCCGCGTGCGACGCGGAGGACGGCGTCGCCGACGGCGTGCTGAACGATCCCCGCCGGTGCGATTTCGAGCCGGAGGACCTGCCCCGCTGCGCGGGCGATCGGTCCGGCGACGGCTGCGTCACCGCGGCGCAGCTTGCGGCCATCAACGCCGTCTACGACGGCCCCACCTCGAACGGCGAGCCCGTCTATCACGGATTCAACTACGGCGGCGAGAACGACGGCGGCGGGTGGGACTCGTGGGTGGTCAGCGCCCCGCAGCGGCGAGCGGCGGGAGTTCCGAACGCGCAGTACGGTTTCGGCACCGAGCTGTTCAAGTACTTCGTATTCAGCGATCCGGATTGGGACTACACGGTCTACGACTTCTCGACCTGGAAGGAAGACGTGGCCGAGACGGCGGCCATCCTCAATGCCACGGACACCGACCTGAGCGCGTTCCGGGACAACGGCGGCAAGATCATCTACTGGACCGGCTGGTCCGATCTGGCCCTGGCGCCGGTCGGCACCATCGACTACTACGAGCGTCTCGAGGCCGGGGACCCCGCAACCCGCGACTACGCGCGGCTCTACATGCTGCCGGGCGTGCTCCACTGCGCCGGCGGCCCCGGCCCCGACCGCGTCGACTGGGTGGAGGCTATCCGCGCCTGGGTCGAGGAGGGCAGTGCGCCCGAGCGCCTGCTGGCGTCAAAGCTGGATCGGGACGGACAGCCGGCGATGACGCGGCCGCTGTGTCCGTACCCGCAGGTCGCGGTCTACGACGGGACGGGGGATCCGAACGACGCGGCCAGCTTCGCCTGCGCGGCGCCGTAGATTCCACAGCGCGGCCGGACTCGGCGAAGGCGCGAGGTTCCAGCGGCCGGCAGACTCCTGCCTACAACTCGCTCAGGTGCGCGATCCGGCCCGTGCTGTCGCCGATCTGCTCGCGGCGCACGCCCAAGCGGTCGAGCAGGGTCACGAACAGATTCGTCATCGGCGTGCCGCCCGCGTAGCGCAGGTGGCGCCCGCCGTGCAGCTTCCCGCTGCCGCCGCCGGCGAGCAGCGTCGGCAGGTCGTCGTGGGTGTGCGCGTTCGAGTCGCTCAGGCTGCTGCCGTAGACGACCATCGAGTGGTCGAGCAGCGACCCGTTCTCGTCCTCCGCCTCCCGCAGCTTCCCGAGGAAGTAGGCGAGCATCGCCACGTGGTGTCGGTCGATCATCGCCAGCCGGGCCATCTTCTCCGGGTCGTTCTGGTGGTGCGACAGCCCGTGGTGGGCGTCCGGTACGCCGATGGAGCGGTAGGTCCGGTTGCCTCCCTCGCGGCTGTACATCAGCGTGACCACCCGCGTCAGGTCCGCCTGGAACGCGATGGTGACCAGATCCGACATGAGCCGGACGTGCTCCTCGAAGGTCGGCGGGATGCCGTCCGGGCGGTCGAGCACCGGCAGGTCGACGCCGTCGTAGCGAGCGTTCCGGATGCGGCGCTCCACCTCGCGCACCGAGTCGAGGTAGTCGCCCAGCTTGCGCCGGTCGCCGGCGCCGAGGGTGGAGCGCAGCCGTGCCGCGTCGTCCCGCACGAAGTCGAGCAGGCTGCGGTTCTGCCGCGCGCGAACCGCCCGCACCGCCGGGTCGGTGGTGTCGCCGTCGCCGAACAGCCGCGAGAACACCCGGCTCGGGTTGTTCTCGTAGGGCAGCGGGGTCGTCGGCGAGCTCCACGAGATGGTGTTGCTGTAGGCGCAGCTATAGCCGGAGTCGCAGCCGCCCACCATCCGTACGTCCTGCAGCCCGAGCTCCAGGGACGGCAGCGGCGTGTCGCGGCCGATCGTCTCGGCCAGCATCTGGTCGACGGACATGCCGTTGCGGATGTCGGCGCCGCGGGTCTTCTTCGGGTGCACGCCGGTCAGCCAGCTCGCGCCCGCGCGGGCGTGGTCGCCGGGGCCATCGCCGAGCGCCTCGCCGTTGCGGTGCGCGAGCCCGGTCAGAACGAGGAGATCGTCGCGGAACGGCTCGACCGGCATCAGCGTCTTGCTGAACGCGAACCCGGCGCCTTCGGCGGCGGGCGTCCAGTCCTGCATGATGATGCCGTTGGCCGTGTAGACGAACGCGACCCGGGTGACCGGGGTCGACGCGGATGCGAACGCCGGCGTCATCGCGTCGAGAAACGGCAGGGCGACGGTGGCGCCCATGCCTCGCAGGAAGGTGCGGCGGGGCAGCGCTTTTCCGGTGATCATGGCTCCGGAATCCTCCTCAGGCGGAATGGTACGCTATCGACGATGGCCGAGACCAGCGCCGAGAAGCGGTGGTCGGCGGCCGCGGCCCGGCGGCGGATCTCGCGCACCGCCGGCTGGTCGTACGATTCGAGACCGCGGCCGATGGCATAGGTCAGCAGCTTGGCGGCCAGCGTCTCGACGAACTCGTCCCGGCGGTCGAGCAGGACCCGCCGCAGGCCGGCGGGTCCGTCGACGAGCGTGCCGTCCGGCAGCGCTCCCGAGGCCTCGACGGGGACGCCCTCGTCCTCCGTCCGGTACGCGCCGACCGCGTCGAAGTTCTCCAGGGCGAATCCGAGCGGGTCGAGCTTCGCGTGGCAGGCGGCGCAGGCCGCGTTGGCGCGATGCCGCTCCAACGCCTCGCGCAGGCTGCCGGCCGAAGCCTCGGCGTCGGTTTCCAGGGCCGGCACGTCGGGCGGCGGCGGGGGCGGCGGCGCGCCGAGCAGGTTCTCCAGCACCCACTTGCCGCGCAGCACCGGAGACGTCCGCGTCGGGTACGAGGTGACCATCAGCACGCTGCCGTGCGTCAGGACGCCGCCCCGTGCCGTGTCCTCGAGCGGGACGCGGCGAAAATAGCCGCCGTTGACGCCGTCGATGCCGTAGAAGCCGGCCAGCCGCTCGTTCAGGAACGTGTAGTCGGCGTCGATGAGCTCCAGAACGCTGCGGTCCTCGCGGATCAGGTGGTCGAGAAACAGTTCCGTCTCGCGCTCGAAGGCGTAGCGCAGCGAATCGTCGAACTCGGCGAACCGCACCGGGTCCGGCGTCCAGTCGGCCACGTTGCGCAGGTGCAGCCACTGGCCGCCGAAGTTCTCCACGAGCGCCCCGGCCTTCGGGTCGGCCAGCATCCGGGCGATCTGTCCGGCGAGCACCGGCGGGTCACCGAGTCGGCCGCGCTCGGCCAGCGCGAGCAGCTCCTCGTCGGGGATGCTGCTCCACAGGAAGAAGGACAGCCGCGACGCCAGGTCGATGTCCGAGAGGGGATGCGCCGAGCCCGGCGCGGCGTCCTCCGGCGGGCGCGGCGCCCGGAACAGGAAGCTGGGCGAGACCAGCACGCCGCTCAGCGCCATCTCGATGCCGTCCTCGAAACGTTCGCCGTCGGCGCGCCCCATGGCGAACAGGTCGAGCAGCGGGTCGATGTCCGCGGCCGTCGCCGGACGCCGCCAGGCGCGGCGGGCCAGACGCTGCAGGATGCGACGGGCGCACGGCTCCTCCGGCTCGTCCGCCGCCGGCCGGCAGACGAAGAGCTGCCGCTGGATGGCGGTCTCGCCCGGACCGGCCGCGTCGTAGGGGCCGCCGACGAGCACGTAGTCGACGGCATAGTCGTTCGTTTCGGCGCCGTCCTCGCTCCGCGCGTACTCGGTCAGGAACCCGGCTCCGATCTCGTGCTCCCCGGCCGGCAGCGGCAGCCGCAGCTCGAAGTTGCGGGTGAGCTGGTTCGCCTCCTCGGGATCGAAGTCCGCTTCGATCAGCCGGACCCGCCGGCCGTCGACGCGGACGTCCAGAAGGGGCGCCGGCATGCCGATGGTGCGCCGCCCGCCCACGCGCACGGTGAGCGTGTAGTCGGCGTCGAACGCGAAGTAGTGCCGGAACAGGATGCCGCCCCGCTCGTTGGGCGGCAACCCGTCGACGGCCTCGTCGGTGGTCCCGTCCGGCGGCTCGTAGCGCTCGACCACCGGCCGCGGGGCCAGGCTGCCCACCGCCAGCCGGCTCACGCGCCGCGCCGCCGCCACGTACTGCTCGACGTGCAGCGGCGAGACCGTCAGCACGTCGCCGATGTTGTCGAACCCGTAGCCGGAGTCGTCGGCCGGCAAGTCGCGGGCGTGGTCGAGGTCGAGCCCCAGCAGGTCGCGCACCGCGTTGCGGTACTCGGCGCGGTTCAACCGGTGGATGGCGGGCGCCCCGGGGTCGGGGTTCGCGGCCGCCTCGCGATCGAGCGCGGTCTCCAGCCACGATACCAGGCCGGCGGAGACAGCCTCGTCCGGGCGGGGGCGGCCCGCCGGGGGCATCTCGCCGGCCCGCAGCTTCTGGAACACCCTTTCGAGGACGGGCGCGTGCTCGGCAATCCGCTCCGGATCCACCTCCTGCAGCGACAGGCCCGCTGTCAACGTCCGGTCGTTGTGGCACGCGATGCAGTGGCGGCGGACGGTGTCCCGCAGTAGATCGGGGCCGGACGCCGCGTCCTGGTTGCGCGCCTGCCCCGCCGCGATCGGCACGGCCGCGAAACAGAGGAACGCAGAGACCGTTGCTACGGCGAGCGATATTCGTCGTCCGTTCACTGGACTCGGAGTGTAGCATTCGATTCCATGTGCAAGATGGGGTTGTCGGGGACCATGCGCAAGATGGGGTTGTCGGGGACCATGCGCAAGATGGGGTTGTCGAGGCTGGTATTCGCGCTGGGGCTGGTCACGGCGCCGGGTGCGGTCACGCTGGCTTTCGCCCAGGAAGCTCGAGCCGGCTCCACCCCCGAGGCGACACTCTTCGCGGCGGTCCAGCGGCGGGACGCGCGAGCTGTCGCTGCGCTCGTCACCGACGGGGCCGACGTGAACGGGGCGCGCGCCGACGGCTCGACGCCGCTGGCCTGGGCCGCGCTGCGCGACGCCGCCGGCATCGTCGAGACGTTGCTGCAGGCCGGGGCCGACCCGAACGCCGTCGACGAGAACGGCGAGACGCCGCTGCTCTTTGCCAGCGGCAACGGGAACCTGCAGATTGCGCGGATGCTGTTGGATGCCGGCGCCGCCGTCGACGCGGCGCGCTGGAGCGGCGACACGCCGCTGATGGCGGCCGTGCACGCCGGCAACGAGGCGCTCGTGCGGCTGCTGGTAGAGCGCGGCGCGGCCGTGAACGTCGCGGAGCGCCGCATGGGGCAGACACCGCTCATGTGGGCCGTTGCCGGCGGCCATACCGCCATCGCGCGCTTCCTGGTCGACGCCGGCGCCGACGTCGGCGCGGTTTCGACGAACGGCTTCCGCCCGATTCTGTTCGCGGCCGCTTCGGGCGACGCGGACAGCGCACGCGCTCTTGTCGCGGTCGGCGCCGACCCCCACGTTGTCGCCGCCGACGGCCGGGGTGCGTTCCTGATCGCCGCGGCGGAAGGCCGCGACGCGGTGACCCGGCTGATGCTCGACCACGGCGCCGACGTCAACGCCCGCGACCGCGAAGGCGGCACGGCGCTGCACGCGGTCGTCGCGCAGGGCAACGTCGAGATGGCGCGCGAGCTGGTAGCGCGGGGCGCGGACGTGCATGCCCGCAGCGGCGGCGGCCCCGGCGGCGGGGCTTGGCGCAGCACGGGCGGCTTCACGCCGTTTCTCAGGGCGGCGCAGGCGGGTGACGTCGACATGCTGGCCGCGCTGCTGGCGTTGGGGGCCGATTCGGAGGCGGTGACTAACGACGGCGCGGGCGCCGTGCTGCTCGCGTCTGGCAGCCGCAACCTGGACGCGGTCCGCTTCACGGTGGAGATCGGTCTCGACGTCAACATCCACCCGCCGGGACGCCGCAGCGCGTTTCATGTGGCCATCCGCGCCGGCGAGGACGAGATCGTCGAGTACCTGGCCGATAGCGGCGCCGACTTCGAGGCGTTGGACCAGTACGGCCGCACCCCGTTGGAAGAGGCCGAGTTCGAGGCGCCGACGCATACCATCGAGCTGATGCGACGGCTCACGGCGGAGCGGGCGGCAGGAGTACGCTAGACAGGCATAGCTTTACGGAGAGTGAACTTGTACTCCTCGATACAAATCAACGGCTACCGCGGGCTCGATTCGTTCCGGATGGAGAAGCTCGGCCGCGTCAACCTGCTGGTGGGGATGAACAACTCGGGCAAGACTTCGATCCTGGAGTGCATCGAACTTCTCCGCTCGGCGGGTGACCCGCATGTGCTGTCGGCCATTGCAGGCCGCCGAGGAGAGTGGGGACACGCGGATGATCCGGATGTGTGCGCGACTTTCGGACCTCGTCCGGACCCGCTCGACGTGTCGCACCTTTTCGCGAACCACGAGTTGACCGGCAAGATACGTATATTGAGGCGGACCGTAGCGGAGACGTCGCAGCCGCCGGTTGGAACGACAGGGTAACGATACACGTCGAAGACCCGTCGGGTTCGGAGCCTGACGCGGAGGACGACATGACGGGCGATGACGACGAGCGACTTGCCCTTCACGTCAAGTGGATGGACGCGCAGGACGATTTCAAGACTTTCGTCACGGATGAGGGACTCACGTGGGGACTTCGACGGCCGATGCGCCCGCGAAACGGCTCGAATCAGGCCGTTCAGTTCGTCCGGCCCAGCGGTCTGACGTCGGTGGATGTTGTTCGGACGTATAGCAAGTTCGTATTCACGAAAAAGGGTGAAGCAATCAAACAGGCGCTTCGTATCGTCGAGCCGGCAGTCGAGGACATTGCTCCGGTTGCAGATGACCGGAGGCCTTATCGCGACTCACCCGGTGGCGTCGTGCTCAAGCTTCGCGGAATTGAGGGCCACGTCCCGATAGGGAGCATGGGCGACGGCATGTGGCGGATGCTCGGGTTGGCGCTCTCGATTTCGAACGCAAGCGGCGGAGTGCTGCTCGTCGACGAGATCGACACTGGTCTCCATTACACGGTGATGGAGGACATGTGGCGGATGGTCGGCGAACGGGCTGCTGCCCTGTCGGTTCAGGTGTTCGCCACGACGCACAGCCGCGACTGCTACGAGAGCCTGGGGGCGGCCGTGGAATCCGACGTGGGCGACGTCACGATTCAGAGGATCGATCGGAGTCGTGGAAAAGCGGTCAGTTTCACGAACCGAGCCGTCGTGGCCGCCGGCGAGCGAAATGTCGAGGTCAGGTGAGTGGCTTCCAGGAATCGCAGAGACTAACCCAGAAAGCTGCTGGTGGAGGGTGAGACAGACAAGCGTGTAATCCCGTATCTCATGGAAGCGAACGGCGTAATGTGGCCGGATCCGCCTGCCTCCCCCGTGTTCATCGAGCCGTACGGCAGCGTCGATGAGATTCTGAAGCCGGAAGTCATTTCGCTCGAGATAGGGGCATCTGGACTCGATGTCCTGGGCGTCGTGGTCGATGCGAACGGTGACGCTGCGACACGGTGGGACCGTGTCAAGACGTGGTGTGGCAGTGAGTTTCCCGATCTGCCGGACCAGATTCCCGCCGCTGGTCTGGAGCTTGTCCACTCCGGCGGCCCGCGGTTCGGCGTCTGGATCATGCCCGACAACCGATTGACCGGGATGCTGGAGGATTTTCTGGTCGGATTGATTCCGGACGACTCTCGCCCCCTGTACGAACTCGCCACGAATTCTGTCGCCGAGGCGAAGCGCGACGGCGCGCCGTTCCGGGACGTCCACGTACGGAAGGCCGAGATTCACACGTGGCTCGCGTGGCAGGACCCGCCGGATCTGCGATTGCACGAAGCCGTCGAGCATGCCGTCCTGGATCCTGCCAGAGCCGAATCCCGGACGTTCGTGAACTGGTTCAGACGCCTCTTTCGCGTGTAGATGTCCCACGTCCTGCGTGCCGTCGAGGCGCGCGCACCGCATAGAATGGGCGTGTAACGCAGCTTGACGGTTTCATCGGTTCTCTCCGTCCCCTCCTGGACGCGCAGCGGGCGCACGCGGCGTGGATCTTCGGATCGCACGCCCGCGGAACGGCCTCGGCCGAGAGTGATATCGACGTCATCGTCGTGGCGTCGACGGACCGCCCCTTCGTGGACCGGTTCCGGGACTACCTGCCTGCGATCGCGAACGCCGACGGCGGTGTCGACCTGCTCGTCTACACGCCCGAGGAGTTCGCGCGCATGCAGGCGGAGGAGCGCCCGTTTCTCGTCGACGCCCTCGCCGACGCGAGACAAATCCATGGGAGACGCCCGAGCGGCATGCTCGGTCCCGGGACTGAGGGCGTCTGCCCGCCACCTACCGATACGCCGCGGCCTGGATCTCGTACAGCTCCGCGTAGTGCCCTGCAGCCGCCATGAGCTCCTCGTGGCTGCCCACCTCCACCACGCGAGCGCCGTCTAGGACGACGATGAGGTCGGCCATGCGTACCGTGGAGAAACGGTGCGAGACCAGTAGCGTGATGCAGCCGCCGGGGGTCGCGCTTCCGTCTGCGCCGGTCGCCCGATCGCCGTTGGTACCGGGCTCGCGTTGCCCGCCGGCCGCCCCGTTGCCAGCGGGTGTCGCGTCGCCGTTTTCGTCGCTCGCCGTGTCACGGTTCCCGTCGCCGCGCGCGGTGCCGGCGTACCGCTCGAACAGGGCGTGCTCCGTCTCCGCGTCGAGGGAGGCGGTCGGCTCGTCGAGCACCAGCAGCAGCGGTTCGTCGCGCATGAAGCCGCGGGCGAGCGCCAGCTTCTGCCACTGCCCGACGCTCACCTCCACGCCGTCCGGCCAGGTCGGGCCGAGCTGGGTGTCGAGGCCGTCGGCCAGCGTTTCGACCACGTCCTCGGCGCCGGCCCGGCCGATGGCGGCCCGCGCCGCGGGGCGGTCGTCGAGCCGCGGGACGTCGCCGACGCCGACGGTTCGTTGCGCGGGCAGCTCGAAGCGGAAGAAGTCCTGGAACGCGCCGGCGAGGCGCGAGCGCCACGCGGCCGCCGGCATCCGCGCGAGATCCTCGCCGTCGACGAGGATGCGGCCCGCGGTCGGCTCGTACATCTTGCCGAGCAGCTTGACCAGCGTGGTCTTGCCCGCGCCGTTCTCGCCGACGAGCGCCACGACGGCGCTTGCGGGGAGCGTGAGGTCGACGTTCTCCAGCACCAGGCGGTCGGTGCCGGGATAGGCGAACGACACCTTCTCCAGTGCGATGCCGCGCTCGATGCACGCCGGGGCCGGCCGGTCGGCGCGCTCGGCCTGCGCCGCCGCGTAGTCCTCCAGCCACGCCAGGCGTCGCGAGCCGTCGAGCCAGATCCCGCGCAGGAACCCGATCTCGCCTACCGTGGCGCTGACGTACCCGGCCAGACGCGAGCCGGCGGCGAGCAGCAGGAGGACGTCCCCGGGCGAGGCCCGCAGTCCGGCGGCGACGAAGACGGCCGCGCCGACGTACCCGGCGCCGAACACGCTCCAGCCCAGGGTGTGCCAGCCGGCGCTCGCCCAGCGCGCCGCCGCGACCGGGCGGTACCAGCGCTCCCAGGCGGCCCGCCGATCGCCGACGAGGCGCCGGCCGATGCCGGCGATGCGGACGTCCTTGCCGGGCGCGGCGGTCGTGGCGGTGTCGAACAGGTGCCGCGCCAGACGCTGGGCCTGGGCGCCCGCCTGCTCCGCGGCGCGCTCGACCGCCGGCCGCCACGAGGCGGTCGCCACCGTCGGCAGCGCGCACAGGGCCAGCAGCGCCAGCGCGGGGTGGATCGACACCAGCAGGACCATGGTCACCGCCAGGCGCAGCACCCAGCCGCCGGTGCTAAACAGCGACATGTACATGTGGTCGAGCACGAACACCTGGTTGCGGAGGACCGCGAGCCGGTCGAGAAACGCCGGGCGTTCATGGTGCTCGACGGTGGCGACGCTCGCCTGCAGCCCGGCGACGTGCGATTCCAGCGCGATGGTGACCCGGTCGCGGAAGCGGCGCTGGATGCGGTCGCTGGCTACCCGCAGCACCCAGGTCAGGGTCGCGGAGACGGCGAGTCCGGTCGTGGCGACGGTGACGAGCGAGGAGTCGTCGCCGAGCAGCCCGTCGGCGAGCAGCTTCAGCCAGACCGCCATCAGCGCGTCGGGCAGGGCGGCCAGCAGGGCCAGTCCGAAGGCGACGGTCAGCAGCGCCGGCTCCGCGTCGAAGCCGCGCCGCAGCGCCCGCCACATCGCCGGCAGCGCCGCGGGCATGTCGTCGCCGCGGACGCGGGTGGGGTCAGTCGAGGACATCGAGTCCCGTCTCTTCCTCTTCCGCGAAGCGCTGCGCCTGCAGGTCGAACATCGTCCGGTAGCGTCCGCCCAGCGCCATCAGCTCCTCGTGGGCGCCCAGCTCGATGACCCGGCCCTGCTCCAGGACGCAGATCCGGTCCGCGTGGCGGACGGTGGAGAAGCGGTGGGAGATGAGGATGGTCGTCGTCTCGCGGGTCGCCTTCAGGATCCGTTCGAAGATCTCGGCTTCGCCCCGCACGTCGAGTTGCGCGGTCGGCTCGTCGAGCAGGACGATGCCGGCGCCGCAGCGCACCGCGGCGAGCGCCCGGGCCAGCGCCACCCGCTGCCACTGTCCGCCCGAGAGCTCCGTCCCGCCGTCGTAGCCCCGGGCCAGGATGGTGTCGAGGTCGGCGAGGTCCGCCGCCCCGGCCGCGGCCAGCGCGTCGCGAACGACCGCCTCGGGCGCCCCGGCCGGCGCCACGTTGTCGGCCAGCGGCAGCTCGAAGCGCGCGAAGTCCTGGAACACGGCCGTGATCCGCTCGCGCCAGGAATCGACGTCCAACTCGCGCAGGTCCACGCCGTCCACCTCGACGGCGCCTTCCTGCGGCTCGTAGAACCGGCACAACAGCTTGGCCAGCGTGGTCTTGCCGGCGCCGTTCTGGCCGACGATGGCCAGCGACGAACCGGCCGGAATGGTGAGATCGAACCCGTCCAGCACCGGCGTGCCCGGTCCGGAGGGATAGGCGAAGCGCACGCCCGAGAAGCGGATCCCGCGCGCCGGGAGTCCGGCCGCCGATCTCGATCCGCGAGTCAGTGCGCCGCGCGGCGCCATCGCCTCGTGCAGGCGGAGTACCGCCGCCGCCGGCGCCCCCGCGCCGTCGAGGGCCCAGGACAGCCCCCCGAAGGCGATCATGCTGGCGGCTATGGCGGCGCCGGCAAACATCACCAGGCGGTCCAGCGGCAGCGCGCCGGACGTGACGTCGGCGGCCAGCGACCAGAACACGACGGCGTTGGCGGCCAGAACCAGGAGCAGACTCGTCGCCACCGGCCGCTCGCGCAGCTTCGTCGCTTCCCAGCGCAGGTCGTGGAGCCGGCGCCGGTGGCGCTGGAAGCGCTCGATGATCCAGTCGGCGAGACCGAACAGCCGCAGCTCCTTGGCGGCGGGGGCATCCACCGCCAGCCGGTACGCATAGTCGGCATGGCGCTGGGCGGCGCGCACCGCGTCGGTCTGGCGGTCCTTCCACACCGCGCTCTCGCGCAGGAGCCAGTGCGTGGCGAGCCAGGCCCCGCCGAGCAGCAGCGGCGCCCACCAGGCGTAGGCGAACAGGATCGCCACGGCGGTCAGTCCGGCGAGCAGCTCGACGAGACCGGCCGCGATGAAGTCCATCGAGATCGCCAGCGGCGGTCCGCTGATGCCGAGATCGAAGTCGCGCGCCATGGTCAGGTCGCCGGCGAGCTCGGAATCTTCCAGATGGCCGATGCCGGGCGGTTCCACGCAGGCGACCGTCAATTCGTCGTAGAGCCACGCCGCGGCGGCGCTGCCGAGGTTCTGACCCGCAGCAAGGTGCAGCGGTGGGAGCACCTGCAGCAGGACGAACACCGTCCCGACCCCGGCCAGCGGCCAGGTCAGGTCGCCGCCCGCCTCGACGGCGCCGACCAGCAGTCCCATCGCAATGGCGAACAGGGCCGGCAGCAGGCTGCGCACGATTAGAGCAGTCCACCAGATCGTGGCCAGGAACGGGTTGGCCCGCGGGAGGATGGCCAGGAACTTCCACTCCGGGCGGGCGCGCAGGCGTCGGATCACGGAGGCGTCCACCACGAAGCCGTTGCTCACCGGCGTCCCGCCTCGATCAGGGCCTTGACTTGCGCATCGGTGAGCCTCGATTCGTCTCCCTGCCGCGTGGCGATCTCCGCTCGCGCCACGTGCAGGTTGCCCCGCCCGGGCCCGGCGAACGTGTAGAGGGTCATGCCGGCCGCCATCGCCATGTCGACGGCCACGCTCGACGCGGCGCCCACGGACACCATCGCGGGAATGGCCGCCATGAGCGCCTTCTGCACCAGCTCGAAGCCGGCCCGGCCGCTGACGACCAGGATCCGGTCCCGGAGCGGCACCTCGTCGCGCAGCACGAAGTGGCCGATCACCTTGTCGACCGCGTTGTGGCGGCCGATGTCCTCCCGCACGCGGAGCAGCTCGCCGTCGAGCGTGAAGATGCCGGCGGCATGGATTCCCCCGGTCGCCTCGAACAGCGTCTGCGCGGCGCGAAGACGCTCCGGCAGCGCCTCGAACAGCGCAGGACGGCACTCGACCGGTGAGATCGAAGGCAACTCCTGGTCCAGGTCCTCGATCGACTCCTTGCCGCACACACCGCAGGCGGCGGTGGCTCGAAACTCGCGTTCCGGCTCCACGGTCGCGGACCGCGGGGCGGCGTGGCCCGCGTGACCCGCAAGGGTGACCTCGACGCGGTCGCCCGCGAAAGCGGTTACCTTGATCCGGGCCGCGCCGCCGGTTGCCGCGGCTTCCCGTGCGCCCGCAACCGCGCGGAGCGATGCGATCTCTGCGCCGCCCGCGATCATTCCCTCGGCGTGCAGAAAGCCCGCGGCGAGCTCCTCGTCGTCGCCGGGCGTGCGCATCGTCACGACCAGCGGCTTGCCGTCGAGCCGGATTTCGAGCGGCTCCTCGACGGCGATCAGATCCTGATCGAGCATCTCTCCCCGGCGCCGGACGGCGACGGATCGGAGCGCCGGCGAGTGCGCGAGGTCGGATGGCATGCGTCGATCATAGTCCCGGCGGGCGGCGCATCGATGTGGTGACGGTCCGGGCGCTCGCGCCACGGACTCCCGGGCCCGGGCGGCCTATATACTGCTGTGGATCTGGAGGATCGCAGAATGCACAGCACACGTCGTCCTTTCGGCTTCTCCGCACTACTGACGGTTCTGCTTTTCGCGCTCGCGACGGCCCCGGCCTTCGCCCAGTGGACGCCGGATCGCCTCGCGGCGGACGAATCCGAGCTGCCGCGCACCCCCTGGGGCGCTCCGGACCTCCAGGGGGTCTGGAACAACTCGACCACTACGCCGCTCGAGCGGCTGACGAGCGAGGAGCAGGCCCTGAGCCGGGAGGCGCGGCAGGCGGTCATCGCCGCGACGCGGGGCACGGGCGCAGGCTGGCTGGAGCAGGCGGGCAACATCGAGCGCGAGTCGCTGATCATCGAGCCGCCCGACGGGCGCATCCGGATGGCCGATCAGGGCGTGCGGCGGCTCATCGACCGCGAGAACGCACGGGCCGGCCGCGGCGAGGCCGATTCGTGGCGCGACCGCAACAACTGGGAGCGGTGCATCTCGCGCACCCTGCCGACCGCGATGATCCCCACGCTGTACAACGCCAACTACCAGATCTTCCAGACGCCGGACCACTTCGTCCTGCTGATGGAGATGATCCACGAGGCGCGCATCGTGCCGCTGGACGGGGCGCCGCACGCCTCCGGCGCCATCCGGCAGTGGCTGGGCGACGGCCGCGGGCGCTGGGAGGGGGACACGCTGGTCGTCGAAACCCTGCACTTCAACGGGAAGCTCGACGGGGGCGACTACCAGCCGTCGCACGTCACCCCGACCGGGCCGCGCGGGTCGGGGGAGACCCTGCGGCTGACCGAGCGCTTCACGCTGGTCGACGCCAACACCATCGACTACCGGGTGACGGTCGAGGATCCGCAGACCTTCGCCGCGCCCTACACTGCGGCCATCCCGATGCACCGCTCGGCCCCCGGCGTCACGCTGTTCGAGTACGCCTGCCACGAGGGAAAGCGTAGTCGCGTGTTAGGTCGGTAGGTCCCCCGCCAAAAACCCCAATAACCACGGGGGTTTACCCCCCGCAACCCGCATCCGATACCCCGTCCGCAAAAATCCGATCAACGGGACGTGCGTCCGTCCAATGTGGGAAGGGCGTGGTATGCTGTCCGCAGCTTGACGGTATCGGATTTGACACGGTAGGGGGACATCATGAAGCTGACGCAGCGACGGGTTGACGGGATGACGACGCCGGGGCGCTACGCAGACGACGGGGCACCGACCCTGCACTTGCTGATCGGACGGGACGGCACCAAGGCTTGGGTTCAGCGTCTTGTCATCGCAAGTCGGGACGGGTCCCCCGGTCGCCGCGTGGATCGGGGTCTTGGTCCGACCAAGGCGGTCCCCTTGACCAAGGCCCGGGAGATCGCGTTCGACAACCGCCGTCTCGCGCGTCAGGGTATCGACCCCCGTCCGACCGTCAAGGACACAGCGCCGACACTGGCCGAGGTGCTGGACAAGATGGAGAAGGATGACCGGGGGGTCGAAAAGGGTAAGGGGCTGCGCGACAGCACCAAGCAGGCACGCGCTACGTATCTGCGATATGCGGATGCCCTGATGTCGATGCCCATCGACACCATTGGTAGGGTCGATGTCTTGTCCATCTTGCGTCCAATCTGGATTGACCGACACGCTACCGCCGTCAAGCTGCGCGGCATCCTTCGTCGGGCTTTGGGATGGGGACAGGGTCACGGATACATCGAAGTCAATTGGGCCGGGGATGCTATCGAGGGTGCACTGCCCGCAGTCAACAACGGGACCGACCATCAGGCGGCTGTCGATTACAAGGACGTGCCCGGTGTCTACCAGGGCATCAAGGGGGACGGGGACGTTGCACGCTGCATGCGGCTGGTCATCCTGACTGCGTGTCGGTCGGGAGAGGCGATGTCTGCAAAGTGGGATGACATCGACCTTGATGCGCGTACGTGGACCATCCCCGCGTCCGATAGCAAGGTCGGTAAAGGACACGTCGTCCCGTTGACGGATGATGCTGTCGCGCAGTTGGGGACCCCTGGTAAGGGTCTTGTGTTTCGCGGACGGTCCGGGGCCGAGCTGTCTAAGGGTGCGATGCGTGCAGCGCTGCGCAAGGTCTGCCCCAAGTGCACCATGCACGGATTCCGCAGCACGTTTCGGACTTGGGTCCAAGATGCGACCGACCATCCCCGCGTGATTGCCGAGCACGCGCTAGGACACGCTGTTGGTAGCGGGGTCGAGCGCAGCTATGCACGGGGGACGATGTTGGACAAGCGGCGGGTCTTGATGGACGACTGGACGGACTACGTCAACAGCAAGTAAGGGGGACACGATGCTTAAGTCAGACGGTTACTATGGACGGTTTGTTGATGACGACAAGGGGGACACCATGCACGACGAGAAGCAAGTGACGCTAGTAGACGGACGGTGCATCATCGACAAGGACAAGCAAGTCAACGCGGGTCCCTACTGTGCGGACTGTGGACGGTTTGTCGCGCAGCATCTTGGATACCTTGTGACTGCGGATGAAGCTCTGATGATGGATGGCATTGTCGATCTCCATTTTGCACCGGACCAGCCGCCCGCACCCGACAACGGAGACTACAGCAAGTGACTACCCCACTTGTCCATATCAAGCGTCGGGGGTCCCGGTTCGCACTGTGCGGACGCGGGGCCGTCGATTACATGGCATCGACACTACAAGCTGCCCGCGACCTTGCGTCCCGCCTTTGGGTCGCTAATCCCCGACTGGCAGCACCCGCGCCCGTGTGCGGGTCCTGCCGTCGTCTGTGGCGGTTAAAGCACCCGGTCTAGTCCCACCAGGGGGAACCCTTGGTCGCAACGACCGGGGGTCCCCGACCACTTACCCGACATTGGCCTAGGCCAGATACGGCGGATCGCCGTCAAGCGGTCTGTGTGCCCCGTAGCGGCGTCCCGGACCCGGACACCCTAGACATCGACCGGGGTCGGAAAATCGCCATCACGCGGCGCTGACGCTGCCGATCCTGACGGGTCCAACCCGAGTTGTGCCCGCAGCGCTGCAAGCGTCTTGCGAACCGCGACCCCGGTTGATCAACGACAATTATTTTTGCCGGTTGGCGAGGACGCGATCGGCCGGTTCGT
>VXME01000085.1 GCA_009861545.1 Acidobacteriota bacterium
GGGGGTCCCTTTTCACGTTGCCACGGGGGTCCCTTTTCAACTTGCCATTTCCAGTCCAGACGCGGACAGGCACGGGGGAAGCCTATTGGTCGCTGCGTTGAACCGTGAAGACGTGGCCCCAGTAGTCGAGCACCTCGGCCACCTTGCCGCCATCCCCCTTGACCCCGAACAGGTAGAGCGCCATCGGCAGCGGGGCCTGCCACACCAGCGCGGCCGCCGATGGGATCTTCGGCGGCCGCTCCGACACCACCACCGCCGACAGGCAGCGGTGGCCCAACAGCGTGCCGACCCACCGATCGCGCAAGTCGAACGTGGAGAACAGCGCCGCGCGCTCCACGCGCCCCGCCTCGAGCTCGGCGGCGAGCTTGTCGACCAGCCGCGACACCTGCGGCACGGGAGGAAACAGGTAGACGGCTCCCTTCCAGTGATCGCGTGACGCGTCCTCCCCGAACTCGTACCAGGCGCGGGCTCCGACCACGCACTGCGCCGCCTCGTGGGAGCAGGGATCCAGGTCGATCGGCCCGAGAAGCTCGCGCACCGCGTCGATGACCGGGTCTGGAGACAGGAAGTCGGCCGGCAGCGACCAGGCCGCGATGCGGTCCTTTTCCATCCGCGCCAGGACCTCCGGGGGCGGCGTCGAATCGGCCGCCGCCGCCGTCGCGGCCGCCGCGCCGCCCAGTCCCCCGGGCAATGACCAGCCACCCGGCTCCGCTTCCCCTCCGCCGGATGACGCTGGCGGCTCGTCGCCCGGCATCGGCGGCAGACCGAGGCTTGCATCGTCGCCGGTCTCCTCCGCACGGTACATGCGGCTGCCCCGCGGAGCGCGCTTGCCCCCGCGCGCCTCCGCCAGCGCATCGCGCAGGCTCGTCTGGCTGCCTGAAGCGATCAGCGCCGCCGCCGCCTCGAGAAGCTCCTTCGGCTCGTTCCGCGCCGCGTAGGCCTCCCGGACGTTCAGTTGACCCAGCCGCAGCAGCGGTCCCAGGCAAGGGGCCGCCGCCAGGGCTGCGCGCACACGCCCCACGGAACGCTCCGACACGCCCATCCGGCGCGCGAGATCGGCGCTGGTAGGAGCCGGCATGGGCTCCGGGATGTCCGGCACGTCCGACGCGCTCGGCGGACCGGCAGACTCGGGGGCGGGCGGTTCGGAAGCCTTGCCGTCGACCAATCGCGGCGCCGAAACCGCCCCACGCCCCTCGTCGGGCGCGGCGGCCGAAGACGGTCGCTCGTCCGCCCTCGACCCCGGAGCCGGCACCGAGTTCCCGTCTCCCGCAACCGAGGCCCCCGCGGTCGGCGCCGCCGCGGCCGAGCCGCCCGGCGGGGCCGCCGGGCCGGCCGTACCCGCCACGTCCCCGCCCGCGCCGGAATGCGCAGGCGAGGCGCAGGCCCCGCGGTGCTCCAGCCTCCACCGCCGGTTGCGCGCGCGATCGCGCAGCGCCTGGCGCTCCCGCCGCGCCTCGACCGCCATGCGGTGCAGCTGCTCGGCGATGTAGGCGCGCTGCGACGGTACGAGACTGCGCCGGTGCAGATTCGCCGACGCCGCGATCTCGTAGATCGTCTCCTCGTCGGCGATCTGCTCGATGGGGATCTGTACCCCGGCCTCGAGCCCGGCCCGCACGCGGTTGCGGCCGTCGACGATTTCGGTCCCGAAGACGAGAACCGGCTGGCGAATGCCATGCTTGCGGATATCCGCGACCAGATCCTCGTAGATGGATGGCGGCAGCAGGGGAAACAGCGCCGCCGCGGAGTGAACCGTGTAGGTGACCCCGTCGACGACGTAGGTCTCCTTGCCTGCAAGTTCGTCACGATCCGGAGCGGGCTCGTTCGTCGCCATCGGCCGGAACCTCCCCTCTGGACACGAGTTGCGCGCGGCGCCGGCCGGCCCCGTTCAGCGGCGCCGGATGGGGGCGGACGAACGACGCTCGGCCTCTTCGGCCCCCTCCAAAGCGGCCAGGTCGTCGTCGACGTCATCGGCGTCCCCGGAAGAAGCGCCCGGATCGGGCGTCTCCCGCGGGTCGTCTCGCAGACCGCCGGAAGGAGAGCGTTCCGCCCCGGCCCCGTCGGGCTGACCGGCGTAGCCGCGCAGCCACGCGCCGGTCGCCCGGGGCGACAGCGCCAGGTTGTCCGTGGTCGACGGCGGGAAGTACAGCGTCGCGCCGACCGCCTCGCGGTCCGCCGCGACTTCCAGCGCGAACAGACGCAGGCGTTGCTGCATGTGGGTCCTGCCGTACATCCAGCGGTCGTAACGCTGGCGCAGGACGAAGCCGAGCAGCAACGCCAGCGCGTAGTAGGCCAGATACAGGAAGAGTCGCATCAGCCTGATACCTCCGGCTGGCGGCGAACGGTTCCCGGCCGCCGCCGAGCGCACCGTCGTTACACTACCGGCCGGAGGTCAGCCCCCATGTCGCACGAAGCCGGCAACGACCCTTCGACCAGGGAGAGCATCCACCAGGTGAAGCAGGCCGCCGTGGCGCGCGCGCGAGCCACGCCATCGGGGGTATCCATCCCGGACACGGCGCACGGGGCCGACGCGCACATGGACCGCATTGCGGCCCAGTCGCGCACCGCGCACGCGCCGCGCGAGGTTCGCAAAGGCATCGAAGACCACCGCCTGGAACTGCAGCTCGCCGCGCTCGCCCGAGGCAAGGAGACCCAGCCGCCGGCAGCCTCGACGGCCAAGACGGGCGCTTCCGACGGAGCGATCGCGGTGAGCGTGATCAGCCGCGACCAGTCGACGATGCAGCCCGCCGGCGCATCCGCCCTGGCCGAAGGCCATGCCCAATCCGTCAACCGGCCCGTCGAACCGAGGGCGAAGACCAACCGGCCCGAGAAGCCGGTTCCCGGCGCCCGGCAACGGGAATCGAGCGCGGCGATGCCCAGCGTCGGCGCGCTCCACCCGACCGCCCCGCTGAGGCCGTGCGTCGTCGGCGGCCATCCCGATGTCCCCCCGCCGCCGCCCCGGCCGCGGTATGGGACCGACAACTACCCGGGGCGCCTGCCCGAGCGCGACAGGGCCGGCCACACGCGCTAGTCGAACCATGTTGACACGCCGCCGATCGTCCGCGCCTTGACCGATGCCGCCGCAGCCGTGGCGGAACCGGCCGGCCAGACAAGTCGGTCCACAGTGTCCAGCAGGGGGACTCCGGCAGCCCGATGCCTGCAGTCCGGTCGAGGTCTTGCTGTTTGGGTCCGCAGCCCGAGGGGAATCGGGCGAGAACAGCGACATCGATCTGCTCGTTGTGCTGGCCAACGGCGATCCGTCAGATCCGAACTGGACCCCAGTGAACATCTGCGAGGCGATCGGCTATCGGCCCAGAGCGGACGTCGTGGTCGCCCCTGAAGTGGACCTCCGGAAAGCGGCGCGGAGCCTAGCGGTAGCCTAGCGGGGATGGAGCAGCTACCAGTGATTGGGGCAGGCTTCCGCTGACCGGGGCCGTTCCCGCCGCCGCCGGCATCCCGGCAAAGCCGCGTTTCGTAAGTGACTGTAGAAAAATGACTTGTGTGACAGGTCTGAGAATGCGTACTCCCCCTACGCAGGATTTTGTGGGATCGGCCGTGGGATCGATCCAAGGCCGGATAACGACGAAGAAAGCAGCAGATGGCCGTGCGACGACAGCGGACGAACGAGAGAAGGACTTGTCGAGAAGTCTGGCCCGATCGGCGTAGGCCGCAACCGTGTTATCCGACTCGGTGTGCGCCAAGGCGTCCTCGCAAACCTCCCGAGAGGCCTGCGGGACCTCAATCGCCCACACCCGAAAGGTCGCTCGGAACCCGTGCGCGACAATCGAACGGCCCATCGGGATCGAGACGATCAAGCTTGCGCAGGGCGTCCGAGACAGCTTCCTGATTGACACGCCGCGTGTCGCCGGCGCGACCGCGGAGAGAAGAAGACCAGCGACGGATGGCGCTTCAACGCACGGGCGTGCTGGAGCACAGCAACGGCCTGCGAGGAGAGAGGAACCTTGTGTTCAAGATTCGCCTTCATTCGATCCGGGGGCACGCGCCAAGCCCGAGTTACTCACGCGCAGGACGCGGCAACCAGCCGGAACTGGCCACGATCCGTCGACCGATCGACGGCCACCTTGCCGGGGCAGCCGCTTCCGCTACAGTAGAGCGCGGACGAGGAGCCCGGAGATGCGAGAACGACGCGTAGGGATCCAGGAACTCGAGGCGAACCTGAACGGGTGCCTGGACGAGGTACGGGGCGGCACGACCCTCCTCCTGACGGACGGCGGGCACCGGGTAGCACGCCTGATCCCGGAGCCCGGAACGAGCGAGTCGAAGGACAGCCCGGCAATCGCGTGGAGCGGCCGGCGGCTGAAGAAGACCAAGCCCAAGGCGCGCCTGCGGGGTGAAGGCAGCATGGCCGACATCGTCAAGGAGAACCGCAGTTGATACTGCTGTACATGGACACGAGTGCGCTGTTCAAGCGTTACGTGGAGGAGCACGATTCGGAAGCGGTACTCGCGAGGATAGACGAGGCGCCTGCGGTCGGGACGGCGGTGATGACGCGTGTCGAGGTGGCGGCCCGCCCTGGCCAGGGCCGTGCGTGCGCAGCGCCTGGACCGCAACGAGGCAGAGGACGCCGAACAGGAGTTCCTGGGCGACTGGGATGACTTCACGAGGATCGGTGTGACGGAGGCGCTGGTCGCGCGAGCCGGCGACCTCGCTTGGCGGCACAACCTGCGAGGGTACGACGCTGCGCAGCTCGCAGCAGCGCTGGCGTGGCAAGAGATGAGGGAAGACATGCAGGACGAGATCGTGTTCGCCTGCTTCGACGCCGAGTTGGTCCAGGCAGCTGCGGCCGAAGGCCTCAGTACGTGGCCGGAATAGGCAGCGCAAGCGGACCCAGATCAAGAAGGGCCCTCATCACGCCGACTCGCCGTTCTGCAGCGGCACCGACGCCCATCCCCGCCCGCTCGGTGAGCCAAAATCACCGCCGACGGCTGGTACTACGTGAATAGCCGGGGAGACCACCATCATTCAAGCACCCGGCCAAGCCGGGGAAGGTGACGGTCAAGGGACATCCGAGCGACGAGATCAGCGGGGCACTGCTGGCGAGCATCTGGCGACAGGCGGGTATCGGAAAGCCCGAGGAGTAGCGTCATGAGCAGCATGGAAAACACGAGGACGCGCAGACAGCTCGAGGAGCGGATCGGGGTTCTCCAGCAGGTCTGTGCGGAGGCATACCAGCTGGCCGGCGCCATAGGCGCGCCGGAGAAGGCGCTGGACAACCTCGCGGCGGCAGCCGACGGTAGACCAATCCCGCACGCCACGTTCCTGCCGGTGTCAGCGGCGGACTGCGACGAGCTCGGCGACGCAGATACGGCCCGCGCCAACAGACAGGGGACAGCGACCTCCGCAGTCCAATCGCGAGGATAGTCGGAGCCCGAAGGGTCGCTCGGACCATCTGGAGGGACTTGGTGTCCGCGCTGGAACCCAGACTTCCCACTTGTACGGGGGCCGTCGGGGCGGCACTACGCGAAGGACGTGTGCTCTATGACGCCCCGCGCGCAGGCCTGAAGCTGCCAAGCGCTGGCTGGAGGAAGCGCGCGAACGGCGCATCGGACCAGCCGTACCCGAGACCGAGGATAGCCGGCAGATGTGCGTCCGCGAGCCTGGAAGGACCCCGCCGGCCTGGCCTCCGAGACGCAGGCGGCCGGGGCCACCGTGCCTGCCGTCGACCCGGGCGCGCTCGAGCGCGCAGCCAACCACTACACGGGATCGGTGTATCCCGGCTACCCGAGTCCGTCGGCGGCAGAAGCGCTTGAGGCCCTGGAACTGGCACGACGAATCGTGCCTTGGGCCAGGGATTCAACCCTTGAGTAGCTTGCACTGACGGTCCGCGCCGACGCCGACAGATCCCGAGCACCGACTGAACCCGAGGCAGTGGGCTGCCACGCTGCACCGGCGCGGGCCTAGCCCTGCAAGCCGGCGCACGATGGCGACCCCGTACGCCTCCGCCAGCTCACCTGGCGATCGAATCGCGCACGGGTCGACGCGGAGCGATGCAGACGATACGAACCCGCACCGACGACGCACGAACCGGACAGAAGAACGCGCCGGCTGTTTCCACTGGGGGGAGGGGGGGAC
>VXME01000086.1 GCA_009861545.1 Acidobacteriota bacterium
AACTCCACCACCAACAGTGACTTATCAGCGATCGGCCTGGAAACTTCCGGCTAGGAGCCTGCGCCGCAGAACGACGTAGACTTCCAGTCAGGCCCGGTTGGGCGGCAAGCGGAGCCGTAGGCGAGGCTTGTCCGGCCAGCACCATTAAGACCGACCATCTCTCAGATCTGCGCCGGCCCGGAACGGCCGGCCAGCAGCGTCTCGATGGCCCGCCGGGTACGGTCGATGAGAGAGTTGCGATCCGCCAGATCGAGATCGGCCACCGGGATCGGCTCGCCGATCTGCACGCGCACGGTCACCGGCCGGATGACCGGGCTGCCCTTGCGCATGGCGGCGTCGGCCCCCTGCACGGCGACCGGCACGATGGGAGCCCGCCCCTTGATCGCCATGATGAACCCCCCTTTCTTGAAGGGGAGCAGGTGTCCCGTCCGGCTGCGCGTGCCCTCGGGGAAGATCATGAACGAGTCGCCCGCCGCGAGAGCCGCGGCGGCACGGTCTATCGCCCCTGAACTCTGGTCCCGGTTGCCGCGCTCTATCGGCACGAAACCCACGAGGTCGAAGGCGTTGCGGAGAACGGGCAACGCCGCGCGGAGTTCCGCCTTGTAGAGGATCTTCAGCCGGGGGTGAATGGCGGAGAGGGCCATGTAGATGATGGGCGGTTCGAGATTGCTGCTGTGATTCGCGCAGTAGACCGCCCCCCGTCGGACCTGAACGTGGTTGCCGCCCGCCGCCGTGAAACGGATGCCGGCGGCCGAGAGTCCCAGACGCACGCCGCCGCGGCCGAGCGCGTACAGAATCTGCGGCCGGCGAAGAACGTACGCCAGAAGCATGCCGATGGGCCCCAGGATCAGGACCCAGAGCAGCACGCTCAGGTACGCCGCCGCGGATCGAACGGTAGCGACGATGGTGCGGAGCAGTTCCGCCACGGGGTAGGAATTGCTACGGGCTTACGGGAGTGACCTCGGCGACCTCGGGCGTTTCGTCCGCCTCGGATGCTTCGTCCGCCTCGGATGCCTTCGCCCTGGCCGCGCTCTCCTTGGCGAGTTGCCGCTCCCGGTTGGCGAGGCAACGCTCGAGCGCCTTCTCCACGCGCTCCTCGATCGCTTCGGACGGCTCGCTCACGACCTCGGATATCTCCGACACGACAAGGAACTTCGCACGGTCGAGCATCCGCTTCTCGCGAAACGAGAGGTTCTTCGACTGGCTGAGGTGATTCAGGCTCTTGAGGACGTCGACGACATCGTACAGCGACCCCGTCCGCATCTTGTTGGAGTTGTCCTTGAAGCGGCCCTTCCAGTTCTGGTGACTGTCGATCTTTCCGTTGCCGAGCAGGGTGAAGAGCTTCTTGACCTCGTGATCCTCGATCGCGCGGCGCAAGCCGACATCCTCGACGTTGTCCACCGGCACCAGGACGGTCGTGTCGCTCGAAGCCATGCGCAACGAATAGAATCCGCACGTCGTGCCCATGATCGTCCGGGTCTCGATTCGCTCGACGATGCCGAGTCCCTGGTTGGGATAGATCACCTTGTCTCCGACCTCGAACTGCAACATGGCCCCCCCGAACGAAGAAGGTGGACGGCAGCGCTGGACGGGCCTCCACTTGAGGCGGGCAAGCAGTATAGCCGATCGAGAGCGGGTAGCCAACCGGAGCAGGGCCGGACGCCGCCGCGCACCGGCGCGGACGGCTGTTGTAGAGTAACGTTGAGCGATCGCGGCCCGGCGCCGCACGTCACCAGGAGGGTACGATGAGGTCAGGACGGTTCGGCGCGGCGGCGTACGTGTGCGCGCTGGCAACGTTGGTTCTCGCGGGGTCGATGGCAACGCGGGGAATCGGCCACGCGGCCACGCAGGACAGCCGGAGCCTGGCGCCGTTCGTGCCGACGCCGAACGACGTGGTCGAACGCATGCTGACCCTGGCCGGCGTCACCGCGGACGACGTCGTGTACGACCTCGGCTGCGGAGACGGGCGCATCGTCATCGCCGCCGCCCGGGACTTCGGCGCGCGCGGCGTCGGCGTGGACATCGACCCGCAGCGCATCGCCGAGGCGAACGCGAACGCGGAGCAGGCCGGCGTGCAGCACCTGGTGGAATTCATCGAGGGAGACGCCATGCAGACCGACGTCTCCGACGCCACGGTAGTGACCCTCTACCTGCTGTCGTCTTCCAACGCCCGGTTGAAACCGATCCTGACGCGCCAGCTTCGACGCGGCGCCCGGATCGTCTCGCACGCATTCAGCATGGGCGACTGGGATCCGGACGTCGTGGATCGTTTCGAGGACGCGCGCGGAAGTACGCGTACACTGTACTTGTGGCGGCATGACGGCACCGTCAGGCCGTGACACCGGCAGCCGGAGTGGCGAAACTGGCAGACGCGCTGGACTCAAAATCCAGTGGGGTTCACTCCTCGTGTGGGTTCGAGTCCCACCTCCGGCACCAGCTTCCGTCCCGTAATCCGGACGACGACATCTACGTCTACGACGGTAGGTCGACTCACGCGCCGGCAAGTTCGACAAGCATGGCATGGAAAACCTGCCGCAGATTGCCCGACCCGCGCCGCAGCGCGACCGAGCAGTAGAGGGAGAGCTCCCGCGGCGAATCGAGGAGCGCCGCCGCCAGCGAATGGCGGAAGTGCTCCCCGAGCTCTCCCCCCGGGCCTCGACTTACCCCTCCGCCTTTCCTTCCCGTCTCGACGCCCAGTATTTCCGCATCCGCTCCGAGATGGCCTGACGCTGCTCCTCCGTCATCGCCCGTTTCCGCTTCGCCGGCGCGGCGGCCACTACCGCCACCTTGCGGGCCTTCTTCTTGCCCCGTGCGGAGGGCGCCGGCGCATCGGCCAGCTCTATCGCCTCGATTGCTCGCTGTATCGCGACAAGCTGAGTCTTGAGCGACTTCTCTTCGTCCCTCAGCGCTTCCAGGATCCCGCTCTTCGACATTGTCACTTGCCCCCTTTGGACCGGACCCGCGACAGGATGGCACGGATCCCCGAACTCGCGATTGCGCGACAGTCTACTACAGATTCATACCTATGAAAGCGCGCCGGTTCGTTCCGGCAGGCCGCCGCACGCACATCGCTTCTACGGCGGGCCTCTTATGCAACGAGAGCGCTCCGCGAGAGCGGCCTGGGAAAGACGCCTGGACAGCCTTACGAATCACCGGCGCGCTCGCGCTGCGTTGCCATCAATCGCCGCCGTCTGGCAAACGCGCGCAGGTCGGTTACCTGGTCGAACTCGTCGACGATCTCGCGCCCGATGAGCTCCTCCAGTACGTCCTCCAGCGTGACGATGCCGGCGAATCCTCCGAATTCGTCGATCACCGCCAGCATGTGCCCGCGACGGGCCAGAAAGGTCCTCAGCACCTGATCGAGAGGCGCCGCGGCGACCACGAAGTTGATGGGCCGCATCATCTTCTCCAGGGTCGTCTCGAAACGATCCTCCGCAACCGCTTTCAGGATGTCGACCTTGTGCACGACGCCTACGAGCTCCTCGGGGTCGCTTGCGTAGACGGGAATGCGGCTGTACTCGTCCATCTCCGCCATCGCCGCGGCGTCGCGGACGGTCACCGCCGCGCCGAGAATGAAGACTACCGGGCGGGGCGTCATGATCTCCGACACGGTCCGCCGTTCAAGCGCGAGAACATTCTGAATCACGCGGGCTTCGTGCGGCCGGAAATCGCCCGACCGCAGACCGAGCCCGACCATCGTGAGCAACTCTTCGTCGGAGATCCGGTCCTCCTGGGATTCGGAGCGAACGGCGCGGGTGGCGAGTTGGGTCAGCACGATGAGGGGACGGAAGAGCGCCACGAGCCAGGCGAGTGGCCGCGCGACGAACGGAGCCAGAGCCCGGGCGTACACCACGCCGACCGTCTTCGGGAGCACCTCGGAGAACAGGAGGATCGCCAACGTGAAGACGACCGAGAACACCCAGATCCGCGACGCGCCGAAGACCCCGGCCGCGAGAGCGCCGGCCAGCGCGCCGCCACCGGTGTTGGCGATGGTGTTCAACGACAGCACGGCGGCGATCGGCCGGTCCACCTTCTGCCGCATCTCCTTCAGGATGCGGCCCGAGGGCCGCTTCGCGCGGTCGAGCGCCTCGATGCGACTGGCCGGAACCGAATACAGAACCGCCTCGAACAGCGAGCAGGCCGCGGAGGTTCCCACTACGAGGCCAACCACGACGAGCAACTCCAGCATGGCTGTCTCCGGGTGATGGCAGCAGGCCGACCCTGACCCGTCGATGCCTCACCGGGTGAGGTCGACCGCGAGCAGGGTGTCGTCGTTCCGCACGTACAACCGGCCGCCCGCCAGTGCCGGATAGGCCCGCACGGTGCCGCGCAGCAGACGCGCGCGAGCCACCGGCGCGAACGCGTCCGGGGAGGCCTCGGCAAGCAACAGTTCACCGGACTCCCGCATCACGACGAGGAGATCGCCGGCCAGCAACACGCTGCCGGCGCCGAATCGCGGCACGTCCCAGCCGACGTCGCCGGTTTCGAGAGCCACGGCGCGCAGGCTCGGTCCGAATTCCTGCCGTCCGTGGTAACCGTAGAGGTAGCCGTCCCGGTGCACGCTCGTCGCATAGTGATTCGACATCACGTCGTTCGACCTCCACACCTCGTCGAGGCCGGACCCGGCGATTCGAAACAGACCGGCGCCCGTACCGTACTGCGCCGAGATGAAGACGAGGTCATCGGCGACCAGCGGCGTCGCGGCATTGACCGAGGCGCGGATGCGGGCCCGCCAGCTCCGGCGAAAGCGCTCCCGGCCGCTGGCGGGATCGAGGCTCACGAAGTTGTCGCGCGTGAAGAAGAGCGCGTGCCGGACGCCGTCGAAAGTCGCCGCCACCGGCGACGAGTAGCTCGCTTCCTCGCCGGGCACGGTCCAGAGCACGTCGCCCGAGTCGGCATCGAAGGCCACGATGCCAGCATCCGGCCCGCCGACGTTGGCGATCACCCGCCCGCCCTCGACAAGCGGCGAACCGGCCGCACCGAAGAACGCCTTGCGAAAGCGGAACCGGGCCCGGGTATCGACGTTCCAGACCCCGACGCCGGTGTCGAGATCGACCGCATGCAACTGCCCCTGCGCGCCGAAGGTATAGACGCGGCCTCCCGACACGACCGGCGCGGAACGCGGCCCTTCGTCGAACCCGAAATCGTCGCGGTAGTTCGACGGATAGTCGTACCGCCAGATGGGGTCACCGGTCTCGGCATCGAGTGCCTCGAGCACTTCGCGGTCCTGCAGCCGATGGAACAGCAGCAGGCGGCCTCCGGAAACGACAGGGCCCGCAAAGCCCTGGCCGACCGCGCGGCGCCAGAGCTCGCGCGGCGCACCGCCCGGCCAGGCGCGCTCGAGCGGCGGCCCCGAATAGTGGCCGTCACGCTCCGGACCCAGGAAGTGCGGCCAGTCCTGCGCACCGAGCGTCGTCCCCATAACGAGCAGCAGGACCGCTCCGATGCCCGCGAGCCGCTTGTGTTTCCCCACCCGTTCCCCGTGCGCTCCGTTGCAGTTCCTCATCTGCCCCTCCCGGCTCCGGCGCCGTCTCCGGGGAACCGCCATTCCCTCGCCAGCGCCGCATAGACCACGTGGTCCACGAAGTGGTCGTAGAGCCACTCCGCGTCGCGCAGCAGCCCTTCCTCCCGCAGGCCGAGCCGGACCGGAATCGCCCGGCTCCGGTGGTTGCCCGACGCGCACCGAATCTCGATGCGGTTCAGTCGGGCGGTTTCGAACGCGCGCGTGATCAGCGCGCGGCACGCCGCCGTGGCCAGCCCCAGGCCCTGATAGGATTCGCCGATCCAGTACCCGAGCGCGGTGCTCCGGTTCCGCCAATCGACGTGGTGGTGCCCGACGACGCCGGCGATGCGGCCGTCGACGGTCAGGGCGAGCTGGACGCCGTCGTTGCGGGCCGCCTGCGCCCGCGCGGCGCGGATGAACGTCCGCGTGTCGTCGACCCGGCGAACGCTGTCCAGCCACGGCAGCCACTGGCGCAGGTAGCCGCGGTTGGTGTCGGTCAGGGAGAAGAGCTCGTCGGCGTCCGCCAGGTCGAGCGGAACGAGCCGGCAACGGTCCGTGACCGGAATCGTCAGCATGACGGTAATCGGCGCTGCGCCGTTGGCGCCGACCCCTGCGCGCCGGCCGGCGCCGACCGACTTCGCCGATTGGCGGCGATTATAGCCGCCCACGCTCGGGCTCCCGCCGGTTGCCGCAGGGGTGGAGCGAGAGCGAGACACGTATAATGCGTGCTGCATCGTGACCGCTCGCTCCATCAGGCGCAATTCGGGCGGACAGGCGGCACCAGTGGCTCGACCTTCGGACTATCTCGACGCCCTCCGCGCGCGCGCGGCCGCGTTGCCGTTCTTTCGGCTCATCGGACTGGAGATCGTGGACATGCAGCCGGGACGATCCGTCCTGACGATCCGGCACCGCCCGGACCTCGCGCAACCGGTCGGCATCCTGCACGGCGGGGTCACGGCCGCGCTGGTCGACACCGGCATCGCCTACGCCGTGCTGGCGCGCGACGAAATCCGCCCCCTGGTCGAGGCGGGCGGGTCGGTCGTGGCCATCGATCTGCGGATCAAGTACTTCCGCCCGGTCGCGGACGGCCGGCTGACCTGCGTGTCGACGGTGACGCGGATGGGCCAGCGGATTATTCACGGCGATAGCATCGTCACCAACGAGCGGGGCGACGAAGTCGCCCGCGGCGACTCCATCTACGGAACCGTGAATGCGAACGAGATGGCGCGGCACGGCGCTCCGTCCGGCGCCATGCATGCGGAACCGCCAGCCGTGGCGCATACCATCTCCGAGGAGGGGGCATGAAGGCTCATCTTCAACTTGCAGTGGTCGTCGTGCTGGGACTGAGCACGCTCGCCGGCGTCGCTCCGGTCCGAAGCGCGCAGGCGCAGACGCCGGCCGTGGGAATGATCCCGGTCGAGGGCGAGGGTGCGCGGTACTGGCCGCGCTGGCGCGGACCGTCCGGGCAGGGGCTCGTGGCGGACTCCGGCTATCCCGACCGCTGGAGCGCCACCGACAACGTCGTCTGGCGCACGCCGGTGCAGGGACGCGGCAACTCCTCGCCCGTCCTCTGGGACGACCGCATCTTCCTGACGGCGGGTCGCGACGGCGGCCGGCGCCTGTACGTCCTGGCCTTTCGACGCAGCGACGGGGCGCTCTTGTGGGAAACCGAGGTGGCGCCGGGCCCGCGGGAGTCGGTGCACCAGAAGAACGGGCCGGCCTCGGCCACCCCGACCACCGACGGCGAGCGCGTCTACGTGTCGCTCGGCAGCCGGGGACTGGCGGCTCTCGACTTCGAGGGGACCGTGCTCTGGCACACCGCGGTAGGGCGCATCTCGAACTACCATGGACCGGCCGGCTCGCCGTTGCTCTACGAAGACAAGCTCATCATCTACCAGGACCAGCGAAGCGGCGGCTTCGTGGCCGCCTACGACACCGCCACCGGCGAGCAGATCTGGCGGACCTCCCGCGTCCAGAGCGTCGGCTGGGGAACGCCCGTGGCGATACGGGTCGGCGACCACGACGAGCTGGTGGTCAGCAGTTCCCGCACGGTCAACGCCTACGACCCGCAGACCGGTCGCGAGCTGTGGCACTGCAACGGCAACAACTTCGAGGTCATCCCGACGCCGGTCGTCGAGGCGGGGCTCGTCTTCTGCACCTCGGGCCGCGCCGGACCGACGCTGGCGATCCGGCCGGGCGGACGGGGCGACGTCACGGATACGCACGTCGCATGGTCGACCTCGCGCGGCTCGCCGTTCGTCCCCTCCCCGCTGGCCGCCGACGGCTACCTCTACACCATCAACGACATGGTGAGCATCGTCACCTGCTTCGAGGCCGCCACCGGCGAGGTGATGTGGCAGGCACGGCTCGGCCGCGCGGCCCGCGAGAGCTTCTCGGCTTCGCCCGTGCTGGTGGACGGCAAGGTGTTCTTCACCAACGACGAGGGAATCACCTTCGTCCTGCGAGCCGGACCGGAGTTCGAGCTGCTTCACACCAACGACATCGGCGCCCGGACGTTCGCGTCGCCTGCGCTGGTGGACGGGATGTGGTACATCCGCACCGAGAACGAGTTGCTGGCCATCGGCGACGCACCCTGACGGCGCTTGGAAGATCGCCAGCGGATTGCGTGGCGAGCCCGTCCCGCCGACCGCCGGGGGGGGCCGCCGCTCAGAAGCGGAACAGGCGATTGAACTTCACGACGAACGCCCGGTTCTCGAGGCCGGGGAACCGCGGTGTCAGCGTGTCGCGCTCGTCCGTGTAGACGACGAACAGCTCGCTCCCGGGCTGATACTCCCACCGCAGGCGGATGTTCATGCCCAGTGAGTCGGCGCCCGAGTTGTACTGCAACAGCGCCGCGACGAACATGCGGGGCGTGAGGGTGTAGGTCGTGCGCGTAGCCAGGAGCTCGGTCGTGAAGGCGCCCTGCGGCAGCTCGATCCAGTTGAACGACAGCGACGGCTCCACGGACAACTGCGGAGACAGGTTCACCCGACCGCGGAAGTAGCCGACGCTGGTCCACTCGCCCCCGAAGAACTGGCCGCGATCGAAGGTCAGGCCCCCGGACGTGCTGCGCTGCTGGCCCAGGGCGTAGACGGCCCGTGCGGTCGTGAAGGAATAGCCGCCAACCGGAATCGTGACGTCCTTGTGGATGTCGAACGGCTGCTTGAGGAACTCGTAGTTGTCGGTGGCGCCGGCGAAGAACCGGTCGCCGTTCTCGAACTCGATCCCGAAGATCCCCTGCTGGATCCGGGTCTCGAGCAGCCCCGCCCCGTCGGCGATGTAGTCCAGGCTGCCCTCGAACAGGAACTTGCGCACCGCGGCGATCGACCGCGGACGGGGACTGAAGCGGAACGAGCCGAACGAGCGGCGGAAATCGTCCCGGCGCAGGAAGCCGACCTCCGGGTTGAAGTTGGCCCCGACGCCGAGCCGCTCCACCACGAATCCCCAACGATCGCCGCTGTATTCGAGCTGCCCCTGGTAACTGGCGTCGTCGCCGCGCCGCCCCGGAGTCTCGGTCCGGGCGAGATAGGTGTTGACGTTCAGGTTGTCGTAGAACGAGAACACCCCGTCGACGCCGTACGTATAACTGGCGCCGGGGGGGGCCTCGGTCGAGACCGAGCGTCCGGTGAACAGCGCACCGACGGCGCTCCGGCGCAGCACGTCGCGCTTCAGGCGGGCGACCGCGAAGTTCGTCGGCGCCGTGCCGCCCGCCGATTCCGAGCCGGTCTGCACGTCGAGCAGGCCGATGCTGTAGGGTCCGACCTTGCCGGTGAGCCGGCCGCCGCCCTGAATCGGCACCGTCCGCCCCTCGTTCAGCCCGATGCGCCGGCTGAAGAAGAGCACCGGCGCGGAGCCGCCGAACCGTTCGCCCCGGAAGTAGTAGGCGGTGGGACCGCCGCGGAAACCGCCCCCGAAGTCGAAGATTCCCTGCCCTTCTAGGAAGAACTCGCGTTTCTCGGGAAAGAACAGGCTGAAGCGGGTCAGGTTGACCTGCTGCTCGTCCACCTCCACCTGCGCGAAGTCGGTGTTGTAGGTCAGATCCGCGGTCAGCCCCTGCGTCACGCCGTACTTGACGTCGACCCCGAAGTCGCCGCCCGGGTCGTTCGACAGTCGCGGGGTGGCGTTGAGGTCGGTCGTCACGTCGGAGATCGCGTAGGGCTTGACCTCGAGCCGGGTGCCGGACTCCGGCACCTCGACGCCCACCAGCGTGGGTGCGGACGAGAACCGGAACATCCCCTGGAATGCGAGCGCGGCCGGGATCGGCGTCAGGAAGGAGGTTTCGTTCGTGGAAGCGACGTTGCGCTGGAAGTTGATGCCCCATATCTGCGCCGCACCGGTTCGGTAGCGGAGCGACTTGAAGGGAATCGCCATCTCCAGGGTCCAGCCCTGCTCGAAGCGGCCGGTCCGCACGTCCCACACCGCGTTCCAGTCGAGGTTCGGGGTCCGCTCGTTCGTGATGGTGGCGTCGAACAGCGCGCCGAGCGCGTTGGTGATGAAGTTGAAGCCGTTCCGGCGGTCGTAGTAGGTGTCGAGCACGACCGAGAAGGTCTCGTTGCCGAACATGCTGTAGCTGTCGCGCTTCATTTCGTTGGCGACGATGCGCGCCGGGTCGGTGCTCCAGCAGCGCGCGGCGACGTAGAAGGTGTCGCCGTCGAACATCACCCACACCTCGGTCTGATCCCGGGCCGGCGCGCCTTCGTCCGGCTCCTGCTGAATGAAGTCGGTGACGGGCGGCACGGTGAGATAGACGCGCTCGTCGAGCTGACCGTCGAGCTGCAACGGCCCGTCGAGACGAATCGCGCGCATGGTGGCGCGGCCCTCGGCGTCGCGGTTGATGACCTCCGGCGCGATCGGGGGCGGAGGACCGTGGATGATCGCCGGGGCCATGGCGAACCCGGCGCTGCCCGCGGAGCCGGCGGATACGGTGGGAACGGCCGTTGCCGACGACGCAGGGCCCGTGACGCTCCGCGGCGCGGAACCGGCGGTTGCGTTCCCTACCGCACCAGGGGGACGGCCCGCGGAGGCCGGGGCCATGGGCCGACCGACCGGCGACGTCGCGGGAACCGGCAGGCTGAGCGCCAACGCTCGGGCGAGGCGAGCGCTCAGCGCATCCTGAAGCGCGAACAACTCGGACATCGTCCCATCCACCGTCGTGGCGAGCTCCACGTGTCCGGTCCTCGCATCGAGCAGCTCTGCGGTGAACCGCAGCCGGTCGCCGAGCCGTTGGTAGACGCCGCGCACCAGCCGGCTTCCCGGCGAGTGCACGGTCCGCGAAGCGAGGTCGGCGTCCAGCGTCGCGGCGATGCCCTCTCCGATCCAGTCGTCGGCCGGGTCGCCGCTGATGTTGCGGAACGAATCGACACGGATACCGGAGATGCCGGTGCGCGAGAATGCGGCCCCTGCCCCCGGCACGCCCTCGCCGCTCCCTTCCTGCGCCGCGCCGTGCACGGGATACAGCACGGCGCACAGCGCCACCGATCCGGCGAGAGAACGGCAGGGTACCGGGAACCTCATGATGCGGGGGGACAAACGGTGTAGTTTAGCGCGATGCACTCCTCCGACGATCTCTGCGCCTGGCCGGCGGCCGATCTCGCCCGCTCCATCGCCGCCCGCGAGCTCTCGGCGACCGAGGTGATGGAGGCCCACCTCGCCCGCATCGATCAGGTCAACCCGGCCGTCAACGCCATCGTCACCCTCCTGCCCGAGGATGCACGCCGCGGAGCCGAGGCGGCCGACGCCGCCGTCGCCCGCGGCGATGCGCTCGGCCCGCTGCACGGGCTCCCCGTGGCCCACAAGGACCTCACCTGGACGAAGGGCATCCGGACCACCTTCGGGTGCCGGGCGTTCGAGCACTTCGTTCCCGACGAGGACGCGCTGATCGTCGAGCGCCTGCGGTCGGCCGGAGCAATCACCGTCGGCAAGACCAACACCCCGGAGCTCGGCGCCGGATCGCAGACGTTCAATGCGGTGTTCGGCGCCACCCGCAACCCCTACGACACCACGAAGACGTGCGGCGGCAGCAGCGGCGGCGCGGCGGTGGCGCTGGCCACCGGGATGCTCCCGATCGCCGACGGCAGCGACCTCGGCGGCTCGTTGCGCAACCCGGCCGGGTTCTGCAACGTCGTCGGCTTCCGCCCCTCTCCCGGGCGCGTGCCGATCTGGCCCAGCCAGACCGCCTGGTTCCCGATGGGGGTGCAGGGGCCGATGGCGCGCAACGTGACCGACGTCGCGCTGATGCTGAGCGCCATCGCCGGCCCGGATCCGCGGGCGCCCATCTCGCTCCCGGAGCCGGGAACGGTCTTCGGCCGGCCGCTGGATTGCGACATGGACGGCATTCGCGTCGCCTGGAGCCGCGATCTGGCGGGACTTCCCGTCGACCTCCGGGTCACCGCCGTCATCGAAGCCGAGCGTGGAACCTTCGAGCACATCGGCTGCGCGGTCGAGAACGCCGAGCCGGACATGAACGGCGTTGCCGAGGTGTTCCGCGTGTGGCGGGCGTGGTACTTCGAGGCCTGCTACGGAACGCTGCTCGACGAGCACCGGGAACTGCTGAAGGACACCGTGATCTGGAACATCGAGGAGGGCCGCCGATTGACCGGGCCCCGCCTGGGAGAAGCGGCACGGACCTGGAGCGCCCTGCTCGACCGCGTGCGCCGTTTCTTCGAGCGCTTCGACTTCCTGGTGCTCCCGGTCAGCCAGGTGCCGCCGTTCGACGTCGACCAGCCCTACGTGACCGAGATCGACGGCGTGCAGATGGAGACGTACCTCGACTGGATGAGCTCCTGCGCGCACATCTCGGTGCTCGGCCTTCCGGCCATCTCCGTGCCCTGCGGATTCACCGACGACGGCCTGCCGGTGGGCGTGCAGATCGTCGGCCGACAGCACGACGACCTGGGGGTGCTGCGGCTCGCGCACGCTTTCGGGCAGGTCAACGGTGCCGGCCGGCGCAGGCCGCCGATCGAGGATCTCGCGCGGGGTGAGAGCGGGTGAGCACTCTCTCCGGCCGGGACATCGACCGCCTGCTCCATTCTCTCTTCGCCTGCGTTCTGTTCCTGACCGTCCTGTTCCTGTGGCAACTCTCGTACGCAGGCTCCTGCGTCGCCCTCGTCCTGCCGGGCCTGGCCTTCGTCGCGATCTTCCACGGCCTGCTGGAGTACCGGCTGGAAAGAAAGCGCTTCTCCGTCGACTACTATCTCGACCGCGCCTCACCTCTGCACGGCTGGTTCAGGAGAACCGGGTTTTCGGCGCCGATCGCCTTGGTCTTGGCCCTGCCGCTGGCGGCGTTCCTGTCCGTCTTCGCGGCGCGCTCGCGGCCGACCGACTGGTACTTCCTGTTCGCGGCGGCAACCGCCGCGCCGCTGCTCCACCACGCGCTGGGGCGCTGGCCCGGACGGCACTTCAGGAGCGGCGACGGCGACGCCCGGAGACCGGTTCTCGCGGACATCCTCGTCGCACGCCTGGCGGGCACGTTGCTGCTGGCCGGCGTAGTCGCCGCCTACGTCTACGCAGGCTACTATGTGATAACGGTGCCCGAGGGCATCTTTCCCGAATCGATGGAACGAACCGTGGAGGCGTTCTCGGTCCGAGCGCGCTCGGCATGCCCGATCGTCCAGAACACACTCCTGATCGCGGCCCAGCTCGACGGGCTGTCCTGGTACTTCGTCACGACCGCGGCAACCTCGACGTGGCTGCATGACGGGATCCGGCCCGTCGTATGGGCCGCGTTCCTCCTGAACGCCGCCATGGTGTTCGCTGGATTCGTGCGCGGGCTGGAAGGGTCGATCCTGCTCGCCTGCCGATTCGGGCGCTACGGAAGGGACGAGTGATGTCGAGATCGGCGGTGTCGTTGCCGGCGTCGCGGCCTGACTGGCCATCGACAGGGCTGTCGCTATCGTAGTACAGACGCATGCCGCATTCGACGCCCCGACCTGCGCCCGCACGGACCGGCGTCGCGACCTGGACGCGGCGGACCGCCCTGCTGCTGGCGTCCGTCACGCTGCTGGCGGTCGTGGCCGCGGGCACCGTGCTCGACCCGCTGCTGTTCGTCGGCACTCCCCGCGTTGCCCCGCCCTTCGCCAACGCCACCCTGGACGCACCGTGCTCGCACGCGATCCTGTTCCCCGTGAGCGGCATGCCGCTCACGGACGCCGAGCTGGCACTGGTGGCGCGGAACCGATGGAACGAGCTGCGCTCACGTCTCCGCCGCGAGCCGCTCGCGCGGACGGAGCAGGAGATCGAGGCCCGGCTGGACGCGGCGTTCGAGCCGACGTACGCGCGCATTCCCGCGTTCCTCGACTGGCACTACTCGGTCGCGGGCCAGTACACGCAACTCGCCCAAACGACGCTCGGCCGCCTGCTGGAGTCGGAGGCCGCGCAGGCGGCCCTCGACCGCCTGCAGACGTCGCCGCTCGGCCGCACGCTTCTCGAACGGCTGGGCGAGTCCGAAGCCGCCCGGGCCGCCATGCACCGCCTGCAGGACTCGGAAACCGTCCGGGCCGCCCTCGACGGGTTGCGGCAAGGCGTGGACTCGCGTCTGTTCCTCGACCTGCCGGACCGCATTCGGGCCGCGTCGGTCGAGGTCGAGCAGATCATGAAGGACGAGTTGCGCGCCCTCGTCGAGCAGCGCATCCGCGACGAAGTACAGACCTTGCCGACCGCGGCGTACGCCGGAGACTCGACACCGTGTTCCGACGCCGGAATCACCGACCCGCGGATCGTCTACGCGAGCCTGTTGCAGGCCGCCACCCCGCAGACCCTCGCGCGGTTCACCGCCTCCGCCGCCCCGAGCGGGATCCTGGCGGCCGGCGCCGCCGTGCGCGGCGGGGCCGCCGCCGGAGCGCTCGTCAGGCGCCTGTCCGGCCGGCTCCTGTCCCGCGCCGCGAGCCGGGCCGCCGGCACGGTCGGCACCGCACTCGGCGGCGGGGCCGCGGGCGCGGCGGCCTGGCTGCTGGTGGACTTCGCCGTTCTGTTCGTCGACGAACGACTCAACCGGGACGATCTCGAGCGCGAGCTGGTTGGGCTCGTGGACGAGCGGAAGACGGAGGTCCGGGCGGCGCTGGCCGGCGCAGCGGACGAGGCGAGGCTGGAAGCGCTGGGCGCGCATACGCCCTCCGATGTTCCGCTTCGGCGATAATGGGCACATGCCCGACACGCACGCCGTCGCCCGTTCGCCGACCCGGGAGGGAAGAGCCATGAAGCGCATGCGCCGCGTGTTGGCGATGCTGGCGGTGGCGGCCGCAGCAGGCTGCAACGACGCGCAGATCGCATCCAACAACCTGTCCCGGGCGGCGGACAACTTCGAGATCATGAGGCGTGTCGTGTTCCTGAACGGGATAACCGACACCTACCTGCTGTCGATCGAAGGACTCTGCTCGGTCGAAGACCAGTCGAATCAACTGGAGGTCACCTGCAAGGTCGGCGAGACCGAGTACAAGAAGCACTTTCTCGGTCTCAGCGACAACGTGACCTACTTCGCCGAGCAGCTCGACGGCGCACGGGTGAGCGCGTACCACTACCGGGTCGTGTTCAAACCCCAGACCATCATCCCGGATATCGACTTCCGGGGCAGCGGTCGAGAGCTGCTCGAGAACTCCTCCGAGAACGAGAGCCGCTGACACGGGGCCAGAGCGACCGCCGGGCTACCACCTCGTCGTCCCCCTCGTCGCCTCCCGCCGGCCACTCGTCTGGAATCTGCGGCGTAGAAGCGGCGTAGACCTCCTGGTCAGGCCCGGTTGGGCGGCAATCGGAGCTGCAAGCGACGATTGTCGGGCTAGAATGCAGTCGTTGCAGGTGTGTTCGTCCATCCTCGCGGGAGGTTCCGATGTCAGCTCGATCGATTCGCATCCCGGCGGTCATCGCCGCCGTCACGCTGGCCGCCGCCGGCCTGATTCTCGACGGCCCCGCCGTCTCCGCGTGGCAGGCGATCATGCTCGATGCCGACGACATCGGCGGCGTGGTCCGCAGTCCGAACGGCCCCGAGGCAGGGGTGTGGGTCATCGCCGAGACCGATGACTTTGCGACCCGCCTGCGCAAGATCGTCGTGACGGACGACGCGGGACGCTATGTCCTGCCGGACCTCCCCGACGCGGACTACGAGATCTGGGTGCGCGGCTACGGGCTCGCCGATTCGCCGAAGGTCACGGGCCGGCCCGGGCAACCGCTCGATCTGACCGCAGTGATCGCCGCCGACCCGCAGCAGGCCGCCGCCGTCTATCCGGCCAACTACTGGTACTCGCTGATGCAGGTGCCCGACGCGTCGGAGTTCCCGGGGACGGGCGCGGACGGCAACGGCATCCCGCCGACCGTGCGCACGCAGGCGCACTGGGTCGACCTGCTCAAGCAGGGCTGCCAGCTCTGCCACCAGCTCGGCAACCTGCCGACGCGCGAGATCCCGAACGCCGCAGACTTCGACTCGACCGAGGCGGCTTGGGCCCACCGGATCGTCACGGGCCAACGGGCATCCAACATGGCCGCCACCATCAACCGCTTCGGTCGCCAGCGCGCGATTGCGTCCTACGCGGAGTGGACCGACCGGATCATGGCGGGCGAGGTGCCCCCACAGCCGGAGCGACCGCAGGGCCGCGAGCGCGATGTCGTGCTGACGATGTGGGAGTGGGGCGGCGAGACCGGCTACATCCACGACGAGATCGCGAGCGACAAGCGCGATCCGCGCGTCAACGCGGGCGGCCCGGTGTACGGCGTCGAGTTCGCCGGCGACAAGCTGGTCTGGGTGGACCCGGACAGCAGCGAGGCGCACGAGGTCGTGCTGCCGGTGCGCGACACCCCCGGCGAGGGCGACTTCCGCTCCTACATCGCCCAGGAGATGCCGAACCCGTCCTTCTACTACGGCGACGAGCTGATCTGGAACAACCCCGGCAACCCCCACAACCCCATGATGGACGCCGAGGGGCGCGTCTGGATGACCCACCAGATCCGGGGCCCCGGCAACCCCGACTGGTGCCGCGAGGGCTCGGACAACCCGTTCGCCCAGTACTACCCCATCGACCGGGCCGCGCGGCACGTCGCCTACTACGACCCGGCGAGCGAGCACGTGGAGCTCATCGACACCTGCTTCAACACGCACCACCTGCAGTTCGGCTTCGACGAGGACGACACGCTCTACCTGAGCTCGGTGAGCGACGTGATCGGCTGGGTGAACACGAAGACCTACGCCGAGACCGGTGACGAGCAGGCGTCGCAGGGCTGGTGCCCGACCATCGTCGACACCACCGGCGACGGGCGCATCGGCGAGTGGACGGGCCTGCGCGAGGATCCGGACCCGACGAAGGACCGCCAGATGGGCCGCGGCTGGTACGGCATCGTTCCCGACCCGACCGAGGAGAACGTGGTCTGGGCCGCGTCCGCCGGGGTCCCCGGCCAGATCGTGCGCCTCTCGATCGGCGACGACCCGCCCGAGACGTGCATCACCGAGTACTACCAGCCGCCGTTCGAGAACGCGGGCGCGCCGATCCAGGGTTACTCGCCGCGCGGCATCGACATCGATCGCAACGGCGTCGTCTGGACCGCGCTGTCCGGCAGCGGCCACGTCGCCAAGTTCGACCGCAACCGTTGCGCCGTGCTGAACGGACCGACCGCCACCGGCCAGCACTGCCCCGAGGGATGGACGCTCTACGCCACCCCGGGACCGCAGATGCAGGGGGTGGACGCGCACGGCAGCGCCGATTTCCACTATTACAACTGGGTCGATCAGTTCGACACGCTCGGTCTCGGCGAGAATGTGCCCATCGCCACCGGCTCGACCTCCGACTCGCTGCTCGCCTTCCTGCCGGAGGCGGAGGAGTTCGTGATCATGCGCGTCCCCTACCCGCTCGGGTTCTATTCGCGCGGCCTGGACGGGCGGATCGACGACCCGGACGCGGGCTGGAAGGGACGCGCCGTATGGGCCGACTACGGCACGAACGCCGTCTGGCACATCGAGGGCGGCAAGGGGACGCAGGGCAACCTGGTGAAGTTCCAGGTGCGCCCGCACCCGCTGGCGCACTAGCGGAGCTCTTGCGCAGGGTCGGCGGAGACCAGGCCGCCGGTTCCCGATGAGGGCTACCGGCGGCCTTCGAACATGAGAAGCGAGAGAATGTCGTCGAGAGCGGCGCTGCGAGACACGGCGCGTGAGCGCATCAGGCCGCGGCGGTCGTCCGAACCGTTCCGTTCCGCCGCGGACGCCCGGGCCTTCTTTGCCGCCTGCGATCCGCGGGAAAGCTCCGGTGTCGAACCTGCCTGAGTCACGCAATCCGAGATTCTGGTCGACTATCCGTACCTGCAGGATGTCAAGCCGATTCCGGCCGGAGGCACTCCAGATCTGGCGTCCTTTGTTCCCTGCGGCCAACCTCCCTGAAAAGCACGCTTGATTCCTGGCACGATATGAGCGTATGATCGATACACATACACATGAATCAGGTGCTGTCGACTATGGCCAGAGTACAACTGCTCATTCCGGACGAGGATCATGTCCGGTTCACGCATCAGGCGCGAAGCGAGGGAATGTCATTGAGCGCCTGGTTGCGAGCGGCAGCGAGCGAACGCCTCGATCGACACTCGCCGACCGAACGCTTCGAATCTCGTTCGGATGCCGAACGCTTCTTCGCAGCTTGCGACGCGCGGGAGGGCCCCGGCGTCGAGCCTGAATGGGAACAGCACCTTGCGGTCATCAAGGAATCCCGAGGCCGCGGCGCAGCCATCGAATGACGTTCGTCGATACCAACGTCGTCATGTACACGGTGGGCCGACCGCATCCCCTGCGGGAACCGGCCCGAGAGTTCTTCGCTGATGCCGCGCAGCATCGGAAGCCCCTCTGCACCTCCGCAGAGGTTCTACAGGAACTGATGCATGCGTATCTGGCGGTTCAGAGGGAATCGACCCTGGACTCGGCCATGGCGCTCATTGCGAGAGCGCGAATCAACGTCTGGCCTCTGGAAAGCGACGACGTCTACCTGGCCTCGCGGCTGCGCTCGCAGTTCCCCGCGCTGACCGCGCGGGACCTCTGTCACCTGGCGAGTTGTCGCCGGCGAGGCGTGACCGACATCAAGACCTTCGACCGCGCCTTCGGCTCCGCGGTACGCGCTCTGCACTGACGCCCGAGGCGGGACCTCCGCGTTGACGGCTACGCAAGATACCGGGCCACGGCCTTCTCGTCCCAGTCCATGCCGAGTCCCGGCCCGCGCGCGGTGACGCAGCCGTCCACCGGCAGCGGCGGATCGGCGAGCACGGCGCCGGCCAGGTCCAGGTACTCCAGGTAGTGCGCCAGCGGCGTCACCGGCAGCACGTGGGCGCTCGCCTCGACGAACAGGTGGCTGGAGACCGGCACCGCCGCCGCCTCAGCCTGCCCCATGGCGCGCAGCCAGCCGGTCACGCCGCCGATCTTCATCAGGTCCGGCATGCAGAAGTCGCAGGCGCCGGCGGCCAGGGCGTGCGCCATGTCGTGCCCGAACCACCAGTTCTCGCCGGTCTGGACAGGCACCGGCGAGCCGTCGCGGACGCGGGCGTGTCCGGCCAGGTCCTCGGCCGGCACCGGCTCCTCCACCCATTCGAGATCGAACCGGGCCAGAGCGCGAATGCGCCGCACCGCCTCGGGCGCGGTCAACGACTGGTTGAAGTCGATCATCAAGCGCACGTCCGGACCGATCACCTCGCGAACGCCGGCCAAGTTCTTCAGATCCCAGTCCAGATCGCCGGATCCGACCTTCACCTTGATCGCGCGGAAGCCCTGCTCAACGCTCTGCTCCAGGGCCGGCGCGTCCGCAACCGGATCGACGATGCCGTAGCTGTCGTAGGCCGGCACCGGACTCGCCTCCCCGCCGAGCAGCTCGACCACCGGCCGCTCGAGCGCGCGGCCCCGCATGTCCCAGAGCGCCATGTCCAGGCCCGACAGCGCCATGCCGACCAGGCCCTGGCGTCCCATGAGGCGGAAGCGCGCGGCGAGATCGTCGGCCACCCGGGCGGGACAGGCCGGACGGCCGCGCAGCACCTCGTCGAGGTCGTCGACGAACGCTTTCAGGGCCCGCAGCACGAGCGTCGTGTAGCCGAAGACGTAGGCCCGGCCGGCCGGGCCCTCCTCCGACGCGACGTCGATCAGCAGCAGGGGCGACACCGGAACGTCCCCCGACGCGGTGCGGAGCGGCCGGGCCAGCGGCGCGGCGACGGAACGTGCGGTAAGGGAGCGTATGGTCAGCTCGGACTCGGACATGAGAAATCTCCTTCAGGACCGCCCGCCAACAGCCGGCCGGGACGGAATCGTCGCCGTCTCGCGGTTCGGCCGACGATGTTCCGCGGCGCCTCGGCCATCACTCTACTCGTATCCACCGTGGTACGATGGCGGCGCTTTCAGCGAGGCCAAACGGCCGCTGCCCCGGCCCTGCCGGTTCCGCGAGAATCGGGACGCCGGGAGCGCGGCGCGGCGACGAAGGAGAGAGAGAATGGCGAAGCGTCTTGTCGGCACCGTCGCACTGCTCATGCTGGCCGGAAGTCCGTCGGCGGCCCAGGAGTTCCCTCCCGGATTCGTCGATCCGGCACCGTTGCTCGCCGCCGTCGCCGAGGAAATCGGCGAGGCCGACCTGCGCTGCCTCTCGTACTCCGGTAGCGGCGGCTACGCCGGCGCGGTGGGCCAGACGTTCGAGAACGCGGTCAACATCGACTGGCCGCGCATCGGCTCGCTGGACAACTACACGCGCACCATCAACTGGGAGGCGGGCACGAGCGTGGAGACGTTCGACCGGGAGCCGGGCCTCGCCCCCGCGTCCTGGAAGTACGGCCTCGGCTGGCGCGGCGGTACGCCCACCCAGACCCGGACGCGCCAGACGCACGTGACCAACGGCGAGTTCTCGTGGCACATGGACGGCGACGGACCGCCGGTGGCGGTGCACCCCGAGATCGCCGAGGTGTACCAGCTCGACATGTGGCTGAACCCGCACGGGTTCCTGAAGGCCGCCCGGATGCCGGGCGCCAACCCCGTGGCGTTCTGGCGCTGGGAGCAGATCGAGAAGGGCCGCGACGGCAACGTCGTGGCGCCGGTGAAGATGCACGTGGTCGCGATCGAGATGTTCGGGAAGTACCGCGTGGACGCCACCATCAACCCCCAGAACCTGATCCAGCGGCTCAAGACCACGGTGAACATCCCGGCCCTCGGCGACTTCAACATCGAGCACGAGTCCACGAACTTCGTCTCGTTCGGCAACGTCAAGTGGCCGACGAACTGGCACTCGCACCAGGGCTGGGACGACAACTGGCAGTTCTACCGCCAGAGCACCGGGCACAACGCCTACGGCGGGTCGTTTCCGGACATCCGGCCCAACGACTGCGGGGACCCGGTGCCGGTGCCGGAGTCGGTGGCCGAGGCGGACTGGTCCACCGAGGTCACCGTCGACGAGATCGCCGACGGCGTCTACCGCCTCGGCGGCAATCCCGCCGCCAGCTACATGATCGAGTTCAGCGACTTCGTGGCCGTCTTCGAGGCCCCCGGCGACGAGGAGTGGAGCCTGAAGGTCATCGACCGGATCACGAAGCTGGCCCCCGGCAAGCCGATCCGCTTTGTCATCGTGTCCCACCCGCACTTCGACTCCATCGGGGGGCTGCGCACCTACCTGCACGTCGGGTCGACCATCGTCACCCACATGATCAACCTCGAGTTCCTGAACCACGACGTGCTGACCTACGAGCCGCGGACCATCAAGCCCGACATCATCTCGAAGTGGCCGCCGACGGAGCTCGCCGAGGGCTACAACTACGAGGCCGTCCAGGAGAACTACGTCATCACCGACAACTCCCGGATACTGCGCGTCTACTACGTGCAGCCGCTGCGACACGTCGCGGGGATGCTGATGGCGTACCTGCCGGCCGAGCGCATCGCGTTCCAGGCGGACCTGTTCGACACCCACGAGCCGCCGAAGCCGGCGCAGTTGCCGTCGATGCGCGCGTTGCACACGCAGGTGGAGCGCATGAACCTGGACGTGGAAACGCTGGCCCCGGTGCACGGGGAGCCGGTGCCGTGGAGCGTGTTCCTCGACGCACTCGAGCAGCTCGAGCAGTAGTCGGCTCACCGTGCGGCTACCCGGCCCGCAGCGCCTCGACCGGATCGACCCCGGCGGCGTCGCGGGCCGGCGACCAGGTTACCGGACCCACCAGCGTTCCGACGGCTCAGCAGCGCACGCTGCATTGACAGACCGGTCGGCGCGTGGTCACACTGAAGTCGTGCTTCCTGCCTGCACCGTCGCGGTCCGCAGGCCGGCGTCGCGGCCCGCGCTGTACATCTGCCTCGTTTCCGCACTCTTGGCGGCCTGCCCCGGTGTCGGCGGGGCACAGCCGGCGCCGGAGACGGAGTTCTGGAACATCGCCGCCGGCGACGTGCGGGTGCGTTGCCGCATGACCATCGGCGGCAGCTTCGACGCCGTCACCTCCGCCCTTTCCGGAACGCTGCGCGGCGAGCCGTTGGATCCCCGCTACACCGGTGAGTTGCGGGTCGATCTCGCGGCTCTCGACACCGGCATCGCATTGCGCAACGAGCATTTGCGGAACAGCTATCTGGAGCTCGGCCGGGGCCCTGAGTTCCTCCATGCCGTACTCTCCGGCATAGTGCTCGCCGCCACGCCGCTGGCTTACGACCGTCGCCACAAGACCCGATTCTCGGGCACGCTGACGCTCCACGGCGTGCAACGGGTGGTAGAGGGCGAAGCCGAGTTGCGCGGGCGGAACGGTCGGATGGAGGTGGAAGCGGCGTTCTCGCTGAGCCTGGACGAGTTCGACATCCCGCCACCGCGCTATCTGGGGATTGGCGTGCGCGACGCGATAGACGTCACGGTCCGGTTCGACGCAACACGCGGCGAGACGCCCTCGAACGACGGCTCATGACCGGAACGACGGATTTCGGCTCGACCGTGCGGATCGTTCTTGCGGCGGCGTTGCTCCTCGCAGGATGGGGAACGCGGCCGGCATCCGGCGAACCGACCTTCCTCTCGAAACAGTACCCCCGGTGCACGGCCTGCCACTACTCGGCCTCGGGGGGAGGACTCCTCACGCCGTACGGACGGTCGTTGTCGCGGGAGGAAATCTCGACGTTCGGCCGGCAAGGAGCGGGGGGAATCCCGGCCACCGGTGCGACCCGGGGAGAAGAGGGCTTTCTCTTCGGCGCACTGTCGAGCGAGAGCCCGCTGCAGCTCGGCCTCGACGTCAGGCCCTCGCACGTGGCGGTCGATCTGCCCGGCCGCACGATTGCCGACCGCAACTTCCTGATGAATCTGGATCTGCAGGCCGCCTGGCGGCGCGACCGTTGGACGGCGTACGGCTCCGTCGGACGTACACCAGCCGGCGGCGGCGAGCTGGTCTCCTACGAGCACTGGGTCTCGTACCAGGCCACCGAGTCCGTCGAGGTCCGGGCCGGACGCTTCCTCCCCGCCTATGGCGTCCGGTTCGCCGACCACACGTCGTTCACGCGCGAGGGACTGGACCTGGCCCAGGACGACCAGGTCTACGGAGTCGAAGTGGGCCTGTCGACCGACCGCGCGCTGCTGCAGGTGTCGGCCGGCCCGGGACGCGCCGAGTCGCTCATCGCCGACGACGGGCGGCAGGCGTTCACCACGAGCGTCCGGTTGCAGCTCGACCTGAGCCCGCGGATGGTTCTGGTCGCGTCGACGCTGCACCGCGGCACGTCGGAAACCGCCCCCCGCAGCACGGGCACGGGCCTGTCCCTCGGCTACGCCCCCGCCCCGTGGCTTACCACCTGGACGCACGCGGACGTGCAGTTCCAGCGGCTCGACGCGAGCGGCCGCGCCTACATCCTCGCCAACCAGACGTCCGTCGAGGCCCTTCGGGGGGTCTGGCTTCGTATCTCTCCGCAGTGGCGGTGGACCGACACCGATCCGCGTGGCGAGACACGCCGCATGGTGTACGGAGTGGACTTCTACCCGCGCACGCATTGGCACGTCAACCTGTCCTACTACAGGGACCGCCGGCCCTTCAGCGACCGGGGCTCGCGGACTCTGCTGGCGCAGTTGCACCTCTACCTCTAGGAGGGCGGCACGGACCCGGCGGTCGCGAAGAAACGCAGCGGCTCGACGAGCCCGGCGGCTGGACCCGTCGCACTCCGTTGGTTACGCTTTCGTCCATGAGTACGATGGTTCGTTGTCTGCTGCTGGTCGTCATGGGACTCGTCGCCTGCGGCGGCGATTCTCCGACGGCGCCGACCCCGCCGAACCCGACGACCCCCACGACCCCGACGACCC